>JBDSIP010000491.1:0-2962 GCA_039917915.1 Thermoflexales bacterium | reverse complement strand
AATCGCAACTCCGGGGCGGGTTGGCTGCTGTTGCTTGTTTTGGGCGCGCTGATCGCCGGAGGGTACCTTCTTGTGCAATCGCGGCTGGGCAATGGCCTGGCATTCCTGCCTGCCGCCGCCACGCCCGCACCCTTGCCGACCGCCACCCGGAGCGTCGATAGTTTCGTGAGCGAAGCGGAGGCGGTCCGCAATGGCGGCGATTTTCGCAAAGCCATCAGCATCTATGAGCAGGCGCTGCGCCGGCGGCCCAACGACGCCGGCCTGCAGTTTCAAATTGTCCGGCTGATGGTGTTTACCGGGCAGGCCGCCAAAGCCGAACCGCGGGCTGCGCGCGCGGCGCAAACGGATCCATCCAGCGCGCTCCTGAAGGCGGCCTTGTGCCTGGCCCAGGATTGGCTTGAAAGGGTCAAGGAAGCGGTGGCCACTTGCCGCGAAGCTGTTGCATTGGATCCCAACAACTCCTTTGTCCAGGCCTATTACGCGGAGGCGCTGGCTGATGCCGGCAACTATCGGGACGCGAACGCCGCCGCCCGGTTGGCCATCGACCTCGATCCCCTAAACGCCGACGCGCATCGCAATCTGGGCTATGCCTACGAGCTCGCCACCAACTACAGCCAGGCGGTCGTCTATTACCAGCGCGCGCTTGACATCAATCCCAATTTGCCGCACGCGCTCCTCGCGATGGGCCGCACATACGCCGCCCTGGGCCAGGGTTCCAAAGCCATTTTCTATTTCGACCAGGCCACCCTGATGGATCCGCTCTACGCCGAAGCCTGGGAGCGCAAGGGCGCCACCCACATCGCATTGCTCGAGTCCGAGAAGGCGGTTGAGGCGCTCAACAAATCGATTGAGCTGGACCCTGGCCGATACACAGCTTTCGCCAAACGCGGCGAGGCGAATTTCTATATTCGGCTGTACGAACGCGCCATCGCCGACTACACCCGCGCCATCACGACGGCCCAGACGATCAGCAAGACCATCACGCCGAACGACTACATCTTCCTTGGTTTCTCGTATTTCAACGTAAGCCCCGATGAATGTCCGCGCGCCATTGAGGCCTGGCGCAAGGCGCTGGTGATGGCCCCCGAGAGCGAGTATGTCGTTGTATATGTGGATTCCGGTTTGCGCAAATGCAAGGTGAAGAAGTGACCCTGGTTGGGCTGCGGTCCTCCGTCGCGCCGCTTCTGTCGGCGCGGCCTGGCGACGCGGTTGCCGCCTACTATGCGCTCGAACACGACGCCAGGCGGGTCCGGCTGTTTGTCGAACCGGCTGTCGGCTCCCCGCGCGCATTTGCGGCGGTATGCCAGACCGGTCTCGATCTCTTCAGACCCCTGGTTGTGATGCGAGGCGAAGGCGAACCGTTGCGGCGTGCCCTGGCCCAGGCGTTGGCGCATGGCCGGCCGTATCTGTTCAGCGCGCCGATGGCAGCCCGAGACGACATCCAGGCCCTTGCGATTGTCAGCGCCGCCCGGGCCCATGCGGTCTTTGTTCTCGAAGCCGGCGCATTCGTGCCCGTGATGAATGTGCTGACGATTGTCAGCCGAACGCCGGACGGCCAGATACGGGCGGCCATTCGAGGGCGCGATGGTGATCCAGTCGCGGAAGCGGGGACGTCGTGGCTGGGGAAGGGCTACGCCGAAGTGTATGTGCGGGTGCGCGACGGCGCCCGCGGCCGGGGTCTGGGAAAATCGGTAGCCTCAGCAGTCTGCGTTGAAGCGCAGGCATTGGGTCGCGCGCCGATTTTCGTCACGGCGCAGGATAATGCGCCGGCGCAGGGCGTGGCCCGGCGCCTGGGCTTTCGGGATACCGGAGCCATCGAGTGGAGCGGGTCGCTGTCCCGCGCAGCCGCTTAGTCAACGAGTCGCTCGCAGGCGGCTCAAACATAAAACCGAACAAGATTCAAGAGGAGAGATACCGTGTCGAAGAGAAGAGAACTTGAGCTTCAACGTCAGGCCGGACAACGGCGGCAGAATATCATGGTCATGGTAATCGTGCTGGCTGTGACCGTCGTGCTGATCGGCGGCGCGCTGGTGCTCAATCAGGCAAACCCGCCCGCGAATACGCCAGCGGCTGCGGCATCGCTGCCCTCGGCCAGTCTGGGACTGTCCGCCAAGCCCAGCCCGCCCAATGCCGAGAAGGGTGGCCGCGCATGGGGGCCAGTCGATGCGCCGATCAAGATCGTGGAGTTCATCGACTACCAGTGCCCGGCCTGTGGTCAGTATGCCAAGGCGTATGACAAACCCGTTGTCGATGCCTTCGCCGCGACGGACAAGGTGCGCTGGGAATACGCCACGCTGAACTTCATCGATTCATTCCAACCTGGTTCGCAAGAATCGCGCGATGCCGCTTCAGCGAGCTGGTGCGCGACGGATCAGGACAAGTTCTGGCAGATGCACTACGCCATATTTGACAAGCAAAGCGGCGAAAACAGGGGTGGATTCGCCCGCCCCCGGCTGAAGGAAATAGCCCGGGTGGTCGGCCTGAACGGCGAGACGTTTGACGCATGTCTGGACAGCAACAAGTACGCCGCAAAGGTCGATGAGAGCAGTAATCAGGCTCGAGCCAAGAACATCTCCTCGACGCCGTCATTTGTTGTGAACGGCAAAGTCTATCCGGGTTTCCAAAGCGTCACTGATTTCCGGCGAATCTTTTCTGAAATCGCGCCGGGGATCGTGCCTTAAGTACTCCTTACAGAACCTGCATTTGAAAGCAGAATCCCCCGCCCCGGCGTAAGCCGTGGCGGGGGATTTCGCTTCCCTCGCTGGGAGGACGGACTGCATGGAGACTACAGGCGTCGCTACAACATCCGGCCTGGGTAGACTGAATATTGCCTCAGCGCGCACTCGGATCTTCTCCGAAATGGTTCGACTGAGTTGACGTGTTCCTTTGAAGCTGCGATGAACTGCAATGTTCGTTGTTGCTTGCGCCCGAGACCATAGTCGCAAGGCGCCGAAATCTCTGC
>JBDSIP010000490.1:0-7000 GCA_039917915.1 Thermoflexales bacterium | reverse complement strand
CGGGGGCGGAGGCGGGGGCGCGACCGGCGGAGGCGGCGCCCGCATGGCAGCCATCGCCGCAGCCCGGGTCGTGGCCTCCACTTCGGCATACGGCGTCAGCCGGACCTTGGCTGGACGCGAGCCGATGCCCAGCACGCCGCGCGCGCCTTCGTCGAGCACTTCAATCGTGACCTCGGCGCGGATCAGCTTCAGTTGGGACAGGCCCTGGTTGATGGCGGATTCGACATCGGGAGCGGCAATTTCTATGGCAGGCATGGTATTGATCTCCGGTTGCGGAGAGCGGCCGGCGGATCCTCGCCGGCAGCCGGCGCTACTTCTTGTTCTTGTCCTTTGGCTTGGACAACTCGATGGAGGGCGCGCCCCGGCCCTTTGACTTGGGCAGCGGCGCAGGCGGCGCGGGTGGCGCCGACGACTTGCTTTTTACGACCGAACCCGTCAACAGGGCCGTCCCGCCAGTGCCCGGAAGCGCGTGCAGCCGTCTGGCGTGATCGATCCGTGGCTTCAGCAGATAGTACTGGCCGACACCCATCAAGTTCGACACCAGCCAGTAGAACCCCAAGCCAACGGGCGCTGTGAACATGAACATGCCAAACATGATCGGCATCATCCACTGCATGGTCTGGTTCATCTGAGCCGACTGCGGGTCGGTCGAAGGCGGCGTCATCAACCGGTTCGACAGGTATGTCGTCAGAATGACCAGAATCGGAATGATGCCGATCGGGAGGAAAGGAATGAGATAGGTCGTGTCCGGTTGCCCGAGGTCCCAGAGCAGGAACTTGCTGTCAATCGGCATCAGAGACGGGATACTGGGCAGAAAGCTATAGACGTGCTTCCCAAGGTCCAGCAGGCTCATCGGCGTGACGGCCAGGGATCGCGTAATCGCGTTGTACAAGCCGATCAGGATCGGAAACTGGATGATGAGCGGCAAACAGCCGCTGAGCGGGCTGAAGCCCAGCTTGCGCTGTTCCTCCATCAGCTTCTGCGGCTCGCCCTTGTACTTCTCCTGCAGTTCCTTGATCTTGGGCTGCATGGCCGCCATCTTCATCGATGACACCTGCTGGCGGAAGGTCAGCGGCAGGGTGATCAGCTTGATGACCACGGTCAGAACCAGAATCGACAGCACGAAGTTGCGGCCCAACAGGCCGTAGAGCATCAGCAGCGCATTCGTCAGCGGATTGTTGATGAAAAAGTCTAGTACATCAAAGCCCATATCGCTCACCCACCCTATTTCTTGATTGGGAACGCCAGCTTGCGTGCCCCGTTCCCCAGATCGAGCGACTGCAGTTTGACATCGCCGTCAAACAGTGGCACCCACAGATTCTGGCCGCTTATCACTGGCGTGGAGGTCAGGCGCCGGCCCAGGTTGACCTCGTCCTTCCACTTGCGCGTCACGTCCTTGTATTCGATGTGCCCATCGGCCGCCGGTCTGATGTTGGTCAGATCGATGGCGTATACCAGGGTATCAAGCGACACAACATACAACGTGTCACCGCTGATCACTGGCTGGGCGCGCACCGCGTTGCGCGTTTCGAGCCACCACATTTCCTGTCCGGTATCCGCCTTCAGGGCGTGCACCTTGCCGCGCACATCGGCGGTGTAGATTACGCCGCGATCGACGATGGGATCGCTCCACAGCCACGCGTCGAGCTGCGTTTTCCACTTGAGGGCGCCGGTTGCGGCATCAAGGGCGTAGAACGAATTGTCGAAGGCGCCGAAGTAAAGCACGCCGCCGGACACGGCCGGCCGGACGCCGATCGGCGCGGTCGTCTGGTCAAACGTCCACACGGTGCGGCCCGTCGCGGCATCCAGCGCATACAATTTGTGGTCCATTGAGGCTTGATAGACCCGTCCGTCCGCCACCGCGGGGCGGCTCCAAAGCTTGTTGGTGGCCGCGAATTTCCAGACCAGGCGGGGTGATTTACGCTCGACGCCGTCCTCATTGACGCTTTCAAGCTGGGATGGATCCAAGGCGTACAAGTTGCCATCGCCATTTGGAGCGAAGATCAGCTTGCCATCGGTGGAAACGCCGTCGACATACTCGCGGGATTCGGCGCTGCCCCGGAACCGCCAGAGTTCAAGGCCAGTCTCGTCGGAAACGCCGTAAACGTGGTTGTCGGTCTTCGACGAGCCAATCCCGCCGCCGACGACGATCGCGCCGCCCAGCTTGACGGGTTGGCCGGCGAACGATACATCGGGCTGGGCCGGATTCTTACCCGCTCCGAAACGCCACACTTCGGTGGCATTGTCGAGGGTAACTTTATACAGGGCGAAGTTGCTGGCCAGATAGGCGTGCGTGTCAGAGACGATCACGCCTGGGAAACCGCCAGGAGCGAGCTCGCCGCCGCCGCAGGCGCTCAGAAGAAGCGCCGATGCAACCAGGGCGATTACGGAGCCGCGGATGTTTTTCATACTTTGGAATTTAGGGTACCGGATCGTATCCACCCGGATGAAAGGGGTGACAACGGAGAATGCGCCGGCCTCCGAGCCATATGCCCCGGATTGGCCCATGCTTTAGGATGGCCTGCGCGGTGTACTCGCTGCAGGATGGATCGAAGCGGCACGACGGGGGAAAAGCGCGCGACAACGTGCGCTGGTACAACCGGATGGGCGCCACCAATATTCGCCGGGCGAGCGGCGCCGTGTGTTCGGCCCCGCCTGCCTGCGCTGAATCGGAGATCAGACCGGAAGGATTGCTCGCGCTTTGTTCAGAAGCCACGCTATTTCGCCTTGCGCGTCGAGCAAACCCGTTTTACCCGCGAGTAACCCCGGTTGCGCAATGAACACGAAATCCCAGTCTGTCATGACCCGGGGCGACAGGCTGCGCACAGCTTCGCGCATCAGGCGGCGCGCCCGATTGCGCTGAACGGCCCCGCCGACCCGCTTCGTGGCGATCAACCCGACACGGGACTGAACGCCATCCGCGTCAAGCTGCCGCGCTGCATTGAGCGATATCTTGCGGCCTCTCCAGAACGCGCCGGTTTCCCGAACGCGCCGAAAGTCCGCTGATGTCCGCAGCCGCGCAAGCTGGGTCATCGTGAATGGGCTACTTGCTGCCCTCGGTGCCCCGCTTGCTGCGGGCCACTGAATACACCTCGTTCCAGTCAATCTGCTTCACATGGTTGTTCGCCAACGTGGCGAGATTGGCGCGGCCCCGGGCGCGGCGGCGCGCCAGAACCTTGCGGCCACCCTTGGTCGCCATGCGGGCTCGGAAGCCGTGTACACGCACGCGACGGCGCTTGCGGGGTTGGAAAGTTCGCTTCGTCATGATTCACTACCTGTTCGTCTCTCGATTTCACGCGCAAACAGAGCGCCGAGCCACCCCAGAGTTCGGGTGGTCGCGCTCTGAAACGTTATGTCCGTAATGGACGCGAACGACGATTATACCGCTATCTGGCCCACTTCCGCACCATCTCGCGCAATCGGTCGCGGCTGACCGGTTTGGCAAGATAGTCATCCATTCCCCGGCGCAGGCACTCTTCGCGCGCGCCTTGCATGGCGTTGGCCGTCATCGCAATAATGGGGACGTGCTGGCCGGAGATCGCCTCTGCCTCGCGAATCGCCTCAGTCGCCGCAAATCCGTCCATCTCCGGCATCTGACAGTCCATGAGGACCAGCCCGTACTGATCGCCGTTGCGGGCAATTTCCCGGACCGCGTCGTGGCCGGAGCTCAAAGCACTCACCGCGCAACCCATACTCTCCAACTGAGCGATCGCGAGCCGCTGGTTGGCCAGGTTGTCTTCCACCAGCAGCACCAGCACAGTCTTGCTCGCCGGTGGCAGCTTGGTGGCCCGAGCGGATGAAGCAGGCAGGCGTCCTGCATAGAAGACATTGGCAATCGCATCGAACAGCGATGACTGCCGAACCGGCTTTGCCAGGCTGGCAGAAAAACCCATCCGTTCCGCAGCTGACGGCTCGAGCGCGTCATGAGCAGTCAGCAGGATCAGAGCCATCGAGGCGAACGCGCGATCGCTCTTGATAATGCTGGCCAGGTCGAAGCCATTGATCCCGGGCATCGCCAAATCAATGATGGCAACATCGTAGGACCACCCCGCCGCCGCCGCCGTCCGCAGGCTGATCACCGCGTCCGCCGCACCGGCCACCGCATCACAACGCATGCTCCACGACGCAAAATAGCGGGACAGAATATCGCGGGTCGACTTGCTGTCATCCACAAGCAGAACGCGCAGACGAGATAAACCCGAGTCCAGTCCACCGTCGGTATCCGATTCGTGATTGCTCGATTGAGGCTGGTCAAATTGGGCTGTGAACGAGATCACATGGCGACCATCCGCCTCGTCACGTTCCACCAAAGCCCCGCCCAGCAGCCCAATGATGCCCCGCCTCACATCGCTGGCGAGGGCAGCGCGGGCTGATGTGTCGGGCTTCACATCCAGGCGCGCTTTCCCAATCCGTGTGACGCTAAACCGGATCGCCACGCGCCTCGGCAGCACAAGCGTTGGATCGCGCTCAACGCCAACAATCAATTCACCGTTTGCGGACGATTCGACTGCCCCGGCGATGATGCCCGTCAGCGCATCGCGGAGCCGCTCCGAATCGCCCCGCAGCCGGGACGGGACATCCGGTGATATATCGGTCATGAGTGAAACGCCGGTCGCCTCGGCGCTGACCGAACAAGCCGCAGCCGCGCTTTCCACCGCCGACGTCACATCAAAGTCGGCGCTCGAGAGCTTGAGCGCGCCCTGGGCGAGCTTCGAAGAGTCAATCAGGTCGTTGAGGATGGCCAGGATCTGCTCGGTGGAGTCACGCACGATATTGGCGTAAGCGCGCTGTTTGCTGTCCAACGGTGTATCCAACAAGAGATCAGCCATGCCCACGATGCTGGATATGGGGGTTCGAATTTCGACATCGAGCGCCGCAAGGGTGTACGGATCACCAACAGCGGGCTGGCGTTTATCCGCGGCGCGCTCCGGTTCACTCATTGGGTTGTCTTCCATCGTCTCAGATACCATGTTGCGCCATCCTTGGCTCGGGGCTCTATTTTAGGCGTGCCTATCTAGCGAATCTGTATGAATCAATCGAGACTGGGGAGAAACGGATACAATGCCGGTCATGAGTCCGTCCCCGCAGCGCCGCCGGCGCAACCGTACCGTGTGGTACTTCGTCAGTCTGCTCATTGTGGCGACCATGATCGTGAGCATGATCACCGCTTCGGTTGTTTCATTCAGCCGTGTTCCGTAAGAATCTTCCATTATGTCAACAAGAACTCAGGTTCGAACTGATTCGGCGCCCAACGCGATTGGGCCCTATTCACAAGCTATAGTCGCGCAGGGGTTTGTTTTCTGCTCCGGCCAGATTCCGCTTGACCCGACGACCGGCAATGTCGTCGAGGGTGGTATCGACGAGCAGACCCATCGGGTCCTAAAGAACCTGACCGCAGT
Source organism: Thermoflexales bacterium (assembly GCA_039917915.1). GTDB lineage: Bacteria > Chloroflexota > Anaerolineae > J036 > Brachytrichaceae > Brachythrix. The sequence goes on along the minus strand of JBDSIP010000490.1, from coordinate 1,601 downwards.
CGTCGAGGCCGCGGGATCGACCATGGCCAAGGTCCTCAAGACGACCGTCTTTCTGCAGAGCATGAGCGATTTTGCGGCCATGAACGCGATCTACGCAACCTATTTCCCAGCCCCGGCGCCGAGTCGCTCAACGGTTGAGGTGGCGCGCCTGCCGCGGAGTGTCCTGGTCGAGATTGATTGCATCGCACTCGCCTAACCCAGCCTGTTCCCGGAATCTTAATCCCCGGCTGAGCCGGGGGATAGAGATACCAAATCGCTAACGCACGTAGATCGGATTCGAAAAGATCCACGGCCGGTTCGCCAGGCGGAAGAAGCGGCTGGCCTCGGCCCGGTAGACGCCCGGGGAGGAGTCCATCCATTCAAGGACGCGCCCCGTCTGTTGGGCGATCACCTTGCCATCCCGCAAGAGCCGCAACTGAGCCCGCGCCGGCGAGTCGATTCTGAAACGGGTCGCGCCGCCACGGACAAGGGTTTCGCCCATCGTGGCGACTGCCGCGCCGCTCTTGGCCGTGAAGGAGAACCCGCGCGTAGAAGCCGGCCGGTCGTAGCCAACAAAGCAGCGGCCCTCGCCAACGGCCGCAAAGAACAGCTTGCGATCGGCGGCGACATTTCCACTCAACGGCTTTGGCAGAAGGACATGGGTGTTCACGCAGCCAAGGAGATACGCATAGGCCAGGACCGGTCGCACGATTGGACCCAGGTGATAGGGGGTCCCATGCGCATCGGCATTTCCAATGGCCACCACCTTCTGGCCGCCCGCGAGCAACTCATCCCACTTCCGGACTGTTTGCCCAAACGGGCCGCGGATCGCCCAGGACGGAAAGAACGCAAAGAGCACCGCCAACGGCCAGTTTCTGAGGCTGGCCTTGAAGTCCGACATGCAGTTCCAAAGTTCGATCCCACGGAAACGCTTCACCCGCCAGTCTTCCCATGGGATGGCCATGGCATCCATGCTGATTGGGCTGGCCACCTCGAACGGATGGGCGAGAAATGCCATCCCGCCGCGCTCGTTCACTGCATCGATTAAGGCCTGCGGCTGGGGGGCCAGGGGCGCCAACTCTTCGCTAGTCCCATAGACCAGGCAGTGGCTGGCCTGCGGGTGGCGCTGGGGATCGTGGACCTCTTCGCCGGTAAGCACGAGCGTTTTGCCGATGTAGCCGTCGAGCCCGCGCACGAGCACGTTGTGATCCGTGACGACGATGACTTCAACGCCGGCCCGCGCGGCAGCGGCCGCAATGTCCGCGTGGTACCACTCGCCGTCGGAGTAGGGCGAGTGCATATGTAGGTTGGCGACAATTTCACAAAAACCGCCGGCCTCGCGCCCTGCTTTCACCGCGATCGAGTATACGGCCCGCGTCACCCCGTCATCCCACGCGAACTCCCCGCCTGCGCGGGGATGACAGGGGATGCACAAGGAAGCCCGGCTTGCGCACTCAAGGTCCGTCATCCCACGCGAAGGCGTGGGATGACGGTGTGGGGGCATGAGATCCACAAGGAAGCCCGGCTTGCGCACTCAAGGTCCGTCATCCCACGCGAAGGCGTGGGATCCACAAGTAACACCGGCGTATCCAGCAGGGAGTCACCACAAATCGGCGTACAGA
>JBDSIP010000489.1:0-2721 GCA_039917915.1 Thermoflexales bacterium | reverse complement strand
TCCTCGCAAATTGCAGGGCGCATTGCCTTCAGGCGCGCACAGGTCATTAACTGTCGCGCCGCGGGCGGTCGTTCCGGGCAGCGCCAGCGCACCAATCAACGCGCATGCGATGAGAGACCTGAGCGCGGGTGGCGTAATGGGCATGCGAGTCATTTTGGACGCAGTCGGAGCCTAGCGGTTTCGGGTCGCATTCCATCGGATTCGTGTGGTTACGACTCTCGCGTTGGCCCAGTCCTGAATGTTGCCGGCGCCGTCTACCGCACGCACCCGAAACGAGTAGGTCAGCCCGCGCGCGCCGATGAATCGGGTGGCCGAGGAGGTCCTCGACTCAAAGAGCGGCCTCCACGCGCCGCTGCCAATCCGATACTGCCCGTCGAACGACCTGACCCCGGCGACGCCATCGTCGCCCGCGCCGGTCGCGTCGGTCGCTGACCAGCTAAGGCTGACACCCGTGGTGCTCAGGGCGGTCGCCAGCCCGTTCAGCGTCGCCATCGGCGCCGTCGTGTCGCGCTCGATCAGAATCACGGGTGGGCTGCTGACGAGACAGTCGCCGTCGGTGCGACCGGAGAAGTTTGGCGCCGGGGGGAGTTGGAGCACCCGCGCGCCGTTGCTGGCCGGCGCGCTTGCGCTGCTTCCATCCTGGAAATAATACGTGCCGGTCATGACCGCCGCCGGGGTCGTCAGGGTCTGCGTGGCGTGGCCGGTGTTCCAGAATACGCTCACGCGCCCGAGCGGTGTGCCAAAAAACGTAATCCTCTGGGCGGTTCGGCCGGGGTTGCTCTCGTCGAAGTGCCGCTCCGCCCAATTGAAGGTGGTCGGAAGGCGTTGGGCAGCCACCTGATAGGCCGCAAAGGCGGGCCGCGGCGCTCCTGCATCGGTCAACAGCCCCCACGGCTGATCGACATCGCCGGCGTCGGTGGCCCGCCACAAGTAGTAGCGTTTGATATCCTTGAACAGCGCGTAGGCGTAGTTGGCGATCACCCACGAAGATTGCTGAGCCGGGTTCGCAAATCCGTCGGTAGCCAGATCCCTGACCCGAACGCCGCTCTCGGTGATCCACCACGCCTTGCTCTGGAGCGCCGCGGGCATGCTCGCCTTCATGAAGCCAATTTCATCAAATGTGGAGCAGTGCCCGCCATCGTACAGATGGTAGCCCATGACATCGAAGAAGTAGTTGTTGGCCTTCGCCTCACGATCCGTCACCAGCGCGTTCCAGATCCCGAGCGTGCGATCGATATTGACCCCGCGAAAGATGCCACCGAACACGACCGTCGCGGTTGGATCGGCCGCCTTGATCGCCTGATAGCTGCGCTTGAGAAGCAGGGCGTACTGGGCGTTGCTGCCGGACCAGAAGTCGATGTTGGGCTCATTCCACACCTCCCAGGCGTGAACCTTCGACTTGAACCGTGTCACGGTCTGGAAAACCCAGTTGCTCCACAAGTTCCCGGCATTGTTCCAGGGAAGTTGGAGCCCCCTCGGCACGCACCAGATTCCGTAACGGATACCGGTGTCGCAGGCCGGCGCCGATGGTTCGACAAGCGTTCCGAGTACCTCGATGTTCTGACGCGTCGCGGCGGCAATCAACCGGTCGTAGTCGACCCATCCGGTGCCGGTGATCGAGGCGGCCATGCTGAACGTCACCCGGTCGTGGCTCGCGCCGGCAATTTTCGCCGACGTGTACGATCCCGGATTGTTGTCGGGATAGTTACTGAAATTGAGTCCCAGGCGCGCGTTTTGCGCCACGGGCGGCACGCTGACAACCTCGCGGGGTCTGATATCCGGCGGCTCTCTTTTTGGCGCCGGCCCGCCGCTGGGCAGCTTGCTTAAATTGCATGGGGCGCTTCCCTCGGGCGCGCAGGCGTCAGCGACGGAGTCCGCATGGGCCGGCGTTCCGCTCGGGGCGAGCGTGGCAACCAGCGCGGCAACCGCGATTGCCTGGAGAACCCTGGCAAGGGCTCGGGCGCACAGCGATGGTGGCATGTGGTGATTGTAGCCTCTCGTGATCAACGCCAGATGATACATAACTTATCACGGCTAGCACTTGGGATAACCTTCGATAAATCTTGGATATCCAAACGCTCACCTGTCAGGTCACCGAAGCCCAAAAATGACCTGTCAGGTCACAAGACGTTACATAACTCGCGTCACCGCTGCGCTTCGAGCGCCTCACGGATCAATCCGCCCATCACCTGGGCGTTGCCCTTGCCCTGGGTCGCCTTCATCGCCTGGCCGACCAGATAGCCCAGCACCTTTTCCTGTCCGGCCAAATACTGGGCCACCTGCGACGGCGAGGCTCCGACCACCTCGTCGACGATCGCCCGCAACGCGCCCAGATCGTTGATCTGGCCCAGCCCCTTGGCCGCAACTATCGCCGCGGCGTCGGCCCCGCTCGCATACATCTCCTCAAATACCGACCGGGCCGTGGTGTTGTTGATCGTCCCACTCTCGATCAGGCCAATGAGCGCGCCCAACTGCTCAGGCTGCACTTTGACCTCGCCTATCGTCGCGCCGCCCTTCATCAACCGGAACAAATCAGTCGTGATCCAGTTCGACACTGTCTTCGCCCGGGCCGCCGTCCCGCCCGCCACCGCGCGCTCGAAGTATGTGGCGATGCCACGATCCATCGTCAGCACGCTGGCGTCATAGGCGCTCAGCCCATACTCGGCCTGATAGCGGCGCTGCTTGGCGATCGGTAGCTCGCGCAGGAGGGCGGCTATCTGG
>JBDSIP010000488.1:0-13991 GCA_039917915.1 Thermoflexales bacterium | reverse complement strand
CGCCACCCGAGTCCGGCGCAGACGCCGCACGACTCGCCTGTAGCCAGACACGTCACGCATGGACGCGCGGTCGGAGGCGGACTTGGGATGTCTTCGGCCAGTTCCGGATACTGGTGCGCCCCCTGGGCGACGACCGCGAAGCGCGCCAGCGGGTCGGCTTCCGGCTCGGTGGGATGACCGAAGGCCTCGTGGTCCATCCGCAGAACAACGCCGTCGGGCCGAAGCGCCCACAGGAATACGGCATTGCCATGCAGGGGCAGCGCGTTCAAATCCTCTTTGAAAACACGGAGCGGCCACTCATCGATCGCGCTCGGATTCAGGGCCTTAATTCGCGCCTGTATTTGCGTCTGAGCGTTGGGCGGACGCGGCGGGCGCGGGGCATGCGCGGCGGTGATGGCCGTGTCACGCAGCGCGCTCTCGAGCTCCCGCCGGATACCGCGGTTGGCGGGCCTGGCCCACTCGCGCATGAGTTTCGGCAGCGCCCGCAGCGCTCCGTAAGGCCCTATGGTCATCGCCGCCGCTCGCATCGCGCCCGGATCGTCCAGCGCATCGACAAGCGCCGGGACCGTCTCCGGGCCAAAGCCTCCCATGAGGAATGCAACCCGGGTGCGGATTACCGCGCTTGGGTCCGAATGCAACATATCGAGCAAGTGCGGCAAAGCCCGCTCGCGGATAATGGAATAGCCCTCATACATGACCAGCCACGCGCGCACCTTCGGCGACGTCTCGACTTGCAGACGTTCGAACAGCGCGCTTGCGACCTCGGGGCTGCGCCAGCGTCGAAACGCGTGGAAGGTCTGGGCTCGCACTTCGTCGTCCTCATCGTGCAGCGCCCGCAACAGCGCCCCCTTCAACTCCGGACCGGTCCGCGCCTCGATCGTGTCGGCTCCGACATGGATGCTCTCTCGGGCGATCCTATCGGCGATGCGTATTTGGATAGTCTTCCGGATATTGCGCTCGGGTTCGATCTCGATCCGGCGCGCAAGGGCGGCCGCGCCAGGTTCATCGCGGTAAAAGTCAATGGCCTCAGCGGCTGCGGTCCGCACGCCGGGATCTGGGTCATCGAGCGCAGCCCGCAGGTGCGCCTGCGCATTGTCGGTCCGGCTCTGATACAGGCGGATAATCCCGATCGCCTCGCGGCGGACACGTGAATCGGCATCCGCCAGATCGCGCAGCCAGGGGGCCGGATCAAAGAGGCTCGGATCGGCCCGCGCCGCGGCCGCGCGAATCTCGGGACGTGGATCCTCGCTCAGGCTCATGCGGATCTGATGCGTCCAACGCTTGATCCCAATCAGCAATCGGGTGACGGCATCGGAGGGCGCGCGCGGATCGCGGATCGCCGCGGTGATCAGCGCTGTATCCGTGTCGGTGAAACCGCGCTCCCGAAACAGCTCGTCAAGTGTATCGATTGCGGCGGACGCGTTCGACACCCAGTGATCGACATAGGCGCCCTCAACGGATTCGCCGCCGCTGTCATGCAGGGCGGTCTCGAGCAGCGCCGCGACCTGGTCCGAGTCGGACGCGAGGGGTGTGTCCATCAGCGCTCCGTCACGGAAGCGGCGCGATCGATTGCGCCAGCGCGCGCAGGGCCGAGACGTTGGCCATTGTTTCGACGTCCGCTCGCCCGGTTTGGATGCCCATCAGCAGATCTTTGAGCGTGGCATCGTAGGCGGCGACGTCGGCCGACCCGCAACGCGTGCTATCGCCCTGCGTCGTGACGCCGATCGTCGCATTCAGCCGGGCCAGCGTCGCCTCGGACAGGAACGACGCGGCGAACACAAAACCGTTTACGTTTGGATTGTTGGGCAGATCGATAGCGACCAACGCAACGGGATCGCCGACAAGAATCGGTCCACCCTCGCAACGGATCGGGCCTGGCACATACAACAACGCCAGGACAACGTTCGGCTGAATGCGTTCGCATGAAGCAAACGTTGGATCGCATTTGCCGTCTTTCCCAAGGCCAATGAGACTGCCAGGCGCGCGCTTGTCGTACCCGCCGAAGTCGGTCAGCAGTCCGCCTCGGCCCTCAGCGAAGTCCCGGCTTCTGCCGCCGGCGGCCGGCAACGGGGGAACGGGCGGCCGGTCAAAAACCAGGTCATAGGCGCGCCCCGATTGGGTGCTGGTGCGCAGGTTCGTCCGTCCGATCCTTCCCCATGCGGCCGGATAGCGGAAGCTCAGGCCCAGCGCTTGATCGCGGCAATAGTAGGTTGCGCCGTCTAAAGCGCAACCCAGCCGCGCGTCGACAGGCGTGACGGCCATGGCAGGTGTTGCGCTTGACGCGGGGGTTACGGTGGGTGGCGCCGGGGTCGCTGTCGCGACTCGCGTTGCCGCGACGGTCGGAACGCCGGTTGCGGTCGCCACGGAAGTCGCAACGGGAATGGCCGTGGGTGTGCTGATCGGTGCAGGCGCGGCTGTCGGCGTGGATATGCAGCCGCCCAGAAGGAGCGCGGCCACGGTAACAAGCGATCTGATTGGTTTCATCATTTGGCCCCGGTTCGAATCTTCAGCGGCACCACGTCGGAGGCGGCTCTTCCGGCATCGTTGGGAGTTACTGCCAGCGCGGCGTTCCATTTGAATGTTTGATGCCAGTCATAAGACAGTAGCCGCGCCATCGGTGCGGCGCCCTACGCTGATCCGCCGCGCGATCTCCGAGCGCCTGATGAGGCATTGCCCATCGGCTGCGCCGGGGCTACCCTTTCGACCCTTGGCCAGTTGACCTGGCCCACTGGGTGGCGCAGACTAGCGAACCGGCGGTATCCAATAGACCGCCGTTGGCCTGACAATCCTCTCGAACCCAACATGGTTCTCTCCTAAACGCCAGGGCGTGGCGGATTCCATGCCCTGGCGCCAAAACCCGCCGTCGGCCACAGCCCGTCTTCACGTTCTCCACGGCCTCGCCCAGACGCAGATTCGACCCACAGCGATGTTTATCTGAGACAGGCCGCCGCGAGACACGCGCGCCCGGGGTGTTTGGGCGACGCCAACTCCAAACAATCATATGAAACCCACTATGTCAAAGCCGCCCTGCCTCTGATCGTTGGTCTCGTCCTCGCGATTCTGCCCGCACCCGCCGGGTTGACCGCCGGTGCCTGGTGGTTCTTCGCCCTATTCGCCGGCGTGGTCGTGGGTCTGATTCTCGAGCCCATCCCCGCTGCGGCTGTCGGCTTCATCGGCGTCACCCTGGCCACCGTGCTCGGCCTGGTCGATCCCGATCCCGACCAAATCGCTCGCCTGGGGTCTGGCCAGGTTCTCGAATGGCACGGTCTGGTTGATCTTCGCCGCGTTCATGTTCGCCCTGGGCTATCAGAAGACCGGGTTGGGCAAGCGCCTGGGCCTGATGCTGGTCAAACTGCTTGGCAAGCGCACGCTTGGCCGGGCTATGCTGTCGCGATTTCCGACCTGATCCTGGCCCCGTTCATGCCGTCCAACACGGTCCGCAGCGGCGGCACGCTCTTCCCGATTCTGCGGATTATCCCTGGGCCATATGGCTCCGAACCCGGTCCCACATCGCGCAAGATCGGTTCGTACATCATGTGGACGGCCCTGGCCGCCACCTGCGTGACCAGCTCGATGTTCATCACCGCCCTGGCGCCCAACCTGCTGGCCCTGGACACGGTGACCAAGGCGACCAAGCTGACCATCAGTTGGACCGACTGGATGGTGGGCTTCCTGCCCGCCGGAATCCTGCTTCTCATCGGCGTCCCGTTGTTGACCTACCTTTTTAACCCGCCCGAGATCAAGGTGAGCGCCGAGGTGCCCGCCTGGGCTGGGACCGAGCTCACGAAGATGGGTGGGATCAGCCGCAATGAACTCGTCATGGCCGGGTTGGCCCTGCTCTCGCTCGGTCTGTGGATCTTCGGCAAGGACGCCATCAATGCGACGACCGTGGCGCTGATCGTCATCTCGCTCATGCTCCTGACCGGGGTCATTGTATGGGACGAGATCCTGGCCAACAAAGCAGCCTGGAACGTGCTGGTCTGATTTGCCACGCTGGTCGCGCTCGCGGACGGCCTGGTCAAGGTCGGCTTCACCACATGGCTGGGCAAGGGCGCCGCGGCGATGTTCGCGGGCTTCTCGCCAATCGTGGTGATGCTGCTCCTGGTGGTGGTGGTCTTCTTCGTCACCCACTACATGTTCGCCAGTGTCACCGCCCACGTCACCGCCATGCTGCCGGTCTTCCTGGCCGCCGGCGCGGCCGTCCCGGGGATGAACGTTGCGGTGCTGGCCTACATGCTGGTCTACTCCCTCGGCATCATGGGGATCATCACGCCCTACGCAACGGGCCCATCACCGGTCTACTTCGGGAGCGGCTTTGTCTCGAAGAAAGACTTCTGGCTGCTTGGGCAGATCTTTGGCGCGATCTTCCTGGCCGTCCTGCTCATCGTCGAGACGCCATATCTACTGATGCTGCATCCGTAACTGTTAAAGCATTGACCGTAAGCGATAATCCCCGCCCCGCCGAACGGCGGGGCGGGGATTATCGCTTACGAAACTCATCAGCGCCTGCCAAATTCAACCCAGCGCCTCTCCGCCGAAGACGTCAGAATCCCGATGCAGGCTTCCACCCCGGCCCGCCCATCGCCGGCTTTGCCAACCAGGCTTGGCTTGCCTTCGATCAAGTCGATGAAAGCCGCGATCTGATCGCAGTAGGCCCGCATCCGGGCCATCCCAAACGCGGTGTTGGCTCCTTCGTGCCCAACGACCGGTTGCTTGCTTTCGGTCCGCCATCCGCTCTGGTCCGCGATGCGCAGCTCGGTGTACGGATCCAGGTCCATCAACCCTTCACTGCCCATGATCCGCCAGCGAAAGTCCTCGCCCGGAAAGGATGGGGTCGGCAGGGCCCTGCTCGAGTAGAGCGTGCAGATCGCGCCGTTGGACATCTCGATCAGCGCCATCGTGGTGTCCTCGACCGGAATGTCCGGCAGAAAGGTGCGCGAAAACGCGCTGATCGTCGCCACCTCGGATCCGGTGAACCAGCGCAGCAGGTCGATCGTGTGCGGGCCGCTGTTCAGGATATGGCCCAGGCTGGCCGGGTTGTTCCACCACTCCCAATTGCCGCCAAAGCCGCCGGACTTGATCGAGCCGGCGTAGGTTGGCATGGAAACCTGGATCGCCTGGACTTTGCCGATGGCGCCCTCCGCAATCCGCGCCTGCGCCGTCGCATTGTTGACCCGGAAGCGCTGGTGATAGCCCGTCGCCAGGACCTTCTTGTTGCGCGCGGCCGCCGCGATCATCCGATCGCAATCCGCGACCGAGGTCGCCAGCGGCTTCTCGACCAGGACATGCTTGCCTTCGGCCAGGGCCAATGTCGTCTCGTCCACATGCAGGTGATGCGGGGTTGTGACGACCACGGCGTCAATGTCCGGCCGCTGTAGCAGCGCCTCGACGCTCGCCTCGAGGGCTACGCCGCAACCCTCGGCCAGCCCGGGCGCACGGCTCCCGCCCGCAACCGCAATCAGCGTGGCGTTGGGCAGTTTCTGCACGGCCTCGGCGTGCGTGCGCCCCATGAAACCCGAACCGACGATCCCAAACCGAATCTTGCTCATGATGTCATCCTTCTATTGAGCGCGCCCCGAAAATCCGCCCTGCGGATCGGCGCACGCCATCCCACCATTCTTGAATGTCCGGCGTGCCGCGCAGCAGCACCGGATAGCGCGCGTCATCACGCGCGCGCAGATCGGCCGCCAGGCCGTCGAGTTCGTCGGTCAGGGCCGCCTCCATCAGCGCGTTCAGTCTTTTGGCATTTGCGGCCAACGGATGAACCGGCGTGATCGAGATCGGCGCCGCGCAGCGCAGCCAGGCCTCGGGCTTCTGGTTACCCAGGAACTCGAGCCGCATCGCCAGGGGCAGCAGCACACACGCGCCTTTTACAGCCACGATATCGGCGACGATCCGGCCCGCTCCGCCAAAGAAACCAAGCGGGCGCTGTTCAAACGGTCGAAACTCACCCTGCGGAAAGATAAAGACGCCTGCTCGCGGTGTCGTGATCGCCCGTTTCACGGCGTGCCGAATAGCCTCCACCGCTGCCCGCGGATTCTGCCGTTCGACGCTGAACAGCCCCAGATGGCGGAAGAAACCATAGTTGCGGACCGTGCGTTGCTCGGCCATCACGATCGGCTCGACCCGCAATGCGCAGGTGTTGAAGATATCCCACAGATAGGCGTCCCACCACGTGACGTGATTGGAGAAGATCAGGATGACCGGCGGATCCGCCTGCGCCCCCAGTCGCGCGAGGTCGCCGCTGGCGCGCAGGCGCACCGCGTGAAAAGCGCGCTGGACCGCCCACCGAATCAGCACCCGCCGGACAAGCCAGCGCATGACCGGCGTCACCAGCGGGATGCTCAACTCCTTGATCACGCGTTTGGGCCTGTTGCCAGAGCCAATTTCGGAATCGATATTCCCCGCGAAGCCCGGGATATCGATTCCGAAAATAGGTCCCGTTGGGCGTTCTAGGCCACTTCGAGCACAGCTTCGATTTCGACGGCGCAGCCCGCTGGGAGTTGAGCCATCCCCACCGCCGAACGAGCATGCCGCCCAGCCTCGCCAAACACGTCGACGATGAGCTGCGACGCTGCGTTCATGACCAGCGGCTGATCGACAAAGGTGTCGGCGCTATTGACCATGCCCAGCAGCTTGACTACCCGTTTTACCCGGTCAAGGTCGCCGATTGCGTATTTGATCCCAGCCAGCAGCTCGATCACCGCCCAGCGAGCGGCCTCCTGACCCTGGGGCACGTGCATGTCGCGCCCGAGTTTGCCGGCGATGACTTGGCCGTCCTTGCGCGAGATATGCCCCGATGTAAAGAGCAGGTTTCCGGTCTGCACGGCCGGCGCAAATAGGGATGGCGGGCGCGGCCCCTCGGGCAGGGTGATGCCGAGTGTGGCGAGCCGTTGCGAGATGATGCCTTGATCTTTTGACATGTATTCCTCCGAGGGCGATTGTGACACGGAACCGCTTGGGTCGCGGCATGCGCGTACCGGACGGCGAATCCAGAAGCGTTGTCCGCCGCCTTTCTGGCCAGTCATTCCGGGCTTTCGCGCGGGATGACGTGATTGTGTTGGCGTCCTGCGCCGGCACTTGGACGGACAAGAAGCCTCAGACCCCGCTGTTCGGCGCCGGATCCGGTTCGGCCGCCTTGATGTGGGTGTGCTCGCCCGGGTGGCGGCGGTTGTAAACGATCGAGGCGACGACACCACTTGCCAGCACCGCCAGCACGATCACCAGTGAGGCCACAACGAGAAAATACTCCGGGTCGCCGATCTTCAGAACATCGTAAAGTATGCCGTGAATCGGATCGTGTAAGAGCTTCTCGATCACCATCTTGAGACCGATGAAGGTCAGGATGAAGGCCAGGGCAGGCTTGAGATACCGGAACTGGGTCATGGCGGCAGCGAGCAGGAAATACAGCGCCCGCAGCCCGAGGATCGCCATGATGTTCGAGGTGAAAATGATGAAGGGCTCTTTGGTCACCGCGATGACGGCCGGGATGGAGTCGACCGCGAAAACCAGGTCAGTCGTCTCGACCACGATCAGGACCAGGACCAGCGGGGTGAACAACAGTCGGCCGGCATGGCGGACCAGGAACTTCTCCTCGTGGTAGTCGGACGAGAGGGGCAGCACACGCTGGGCCAGGCGCAGGATTGGGTTATTGCCGACCTCCGGCTCCTCGTCATCTGATTGACGTGAGAGCTTGATCCCGGTGTAGATCAGGAACGCGCCGAAAATGTAGATGATCCACTCGAACTGCTGCAACAACGACGCGCCAACCACGATGAGCACGCCGCGCATGACGATGGCGCCCAGAATCCCCCAAAACAACACCCGATGGTGATACTGCGGCGGCACGCGAAAAAAGCTGAAGATGACGACAAAGACGAAAAGGTTGTCGACGCTCAGCGCCTTTTCCAGCACCCAGCCCGTGAAATACTCTATGCCCTGGCGCGGGCCGATGGCCGCCCACACCAGCACCCCAAACACCAGCGCGATGCTGATCCATATCGCGCTCAGTACCGCGGATTCCCGCAGTGACGGCGCATGCGCCTTGCGGTTGAGGATGCCAAGATCGAGCGCGAGCAGGAAGGCGACAAACACGAGGAAGGCGCCCCAGTAGACAGGGTTTGAGTTGAAGTCCATAGTCAAGTCGGCCCGAGCGAAAAACGCCGGGCGGATTCTAGCGGATGCCGTTGAGGTCCGGGTTGCGGCTCTCAGCGGCCTCGCGCACGACCGGCCCGTTCACGGCGAAGCCGTCATACTCGGCGTCGTCCTCCGAGAACGTCCAGTCGCCGAAGGTATATGGGATGGCGCTGGTCGAGGAGAGCCATTCACCGTTCAGCTTGCGCCCAATGTGCAGGTGCGCGGCGATCGACAAACCGCCCTCGCAAGACGGATGCCCGATCCGATCCCCAGCCCGTACCCGCGCGCCGGTCTCAACCCGATCCAGGAAATACATGTGCATGTAGAAGACCGACCAGCCGATGCGCTCGTCTCCGCTCGGATGCAGCGCCAGTCCGACTTCGCCGTTGCGGCTGCGCGCGATCGTCCCGTCTGCCGCCGCCAGCGCCCATTCCGGGAGCGCCCGGCAGCCCGATACGCTGTTGGTCGTGAAATCGACCGCCCCCCATGGCCCGCCGCCCCCCCACGGACTGTGCGGTCCACCGGTCAGAAGCCAGGTCTCGCCCTCGGCCCAGGGCAGGCGCAGGCGAGGCTGGCGCGAGCCGGCCGGCACCGGCGCGCCGGTGTCGTATTGAGCCGAATCGCCAAACAGGCGGCGATAGGTGGCCGAGAATCCGTTCGGCGCCATCGCGGGTTCCCAGGTCTTCGGGCCGGCCACCGCAGCGATGTAGTTCATCAGCCCGGCCGTCCCGGCGTTGATGCCCTGCGGCAGGCCGATGGACCCGCCGGCGTCCAACGTCGCAAAGTCACGCGTGCCGAGCCGCCAGCCGTAGTAGCCCTCGTTCAAACGGGCGGCCGCCCAGGCCACTTGCAGATACAGGTTTGGCCGTTGCGCGTTTATCTCGCCAAAGGGGTAGGTGCGGTTGTTCCCCACCGGCGATGGGTTGTCGATCCAGCCACCCTGCCATTCGAGCATGGCCAGCAGCAGGCGCGGATTGACGCTGAACTGATACGCAATCGTGTCGATGATTTGCTCGCCGCTCAGGACTTTCTCGCGCACGTTCTCGGAGTAGCGGGTAATGTAGCCGCGCCGGCCGGCCAGAAAGGCAGTCATATTGAAGGCCGCCGCCGCTGGTCCGTTCACCAGCTCGCTGTCCGGGATCAGGCGCGTCACCGGCGCGATGGCGATCTTCTGCGGCGGGCGGGAACTGACCATGGCGTTGGATTGTTCGCGGATGGCCCGCCCTGGCGGTAGCGCGGTTGGCGCCGGTGTGGGCGTGAGCGTGGCGGTCGGTTTGGGGCGAATTGCGTCAAAGAATGACGGCGCCTCTGTTGGGGCGGCAAGCGCCAGCGCCGCGGGCGTGCCATCGAACCTTGGCGTGACCGCCGCCGATGTGCCCGTCGATACCGTAAGCAGGATCTCCGCCACCACCAGCACGATCAGGAACAGCGGCGCCGCGCGTTTCATGAAGATCGTATGTTACCTGTTCCGCCCTTTCTGAATTCTGAATTCATTCCCCTTTCATCACTCGGTCCGCCTCGCGCAACAACTGCTCGGCCCCTTGCACGCCGGTCTTGCCGGTTGTGCCCAGCATCTGGGCGATCTCGTCGACCCGTTCCTTGCGGCTGAGGGCGCGGACGCTCGTCGCCGTCCGGTTGTCGCGGGTGATCTTCTCCACCCGCAAATGGGCCGCCCCAAAAGCCGCGAGTTGGGGCAGATGGGTGACGCACAGCACCTGGTGCCCGCGCGACAGGCCCCATAACTTCGTCCCCACCACAGTCCCGACCCGTCCGCCGATGCCCTGGTCGATCTCGTCAAAGATCAGGGTGGGTGTGCTGGCCGAGCGCGACAGCACAGTTTGGATGGCCAGCATCAACCGGGCGGTCTCGCCGCCGGATGCCACCTTGACCAACGGTTTAAAGCCTTCACCTAGATTTGGCGCGATCAGGAACTCGATCCGGTCGAGGCCGGTCGCGTCGAAGCGGACCGGGCCGGCCAGCGGCGCGCCTGGACTGGACCGCAATGCCGCCAGCCGTTCGAGTTCGGCCGGCGGCAGATCGAGCCCGCCTTCGCCGGTCTCGCAGCCAAAGCCCGCCGCAAAACGAGCGCCTCCCATCCGCAAATCCTGCAGTTCGGTCTCGACCTCGGACGCGAGCCGCACCGCTGCTTGCGCGCGCTTGCGCGAGAGCGCGAGGGCAAGGCTCGTCACCTCGGCGGCCTGGCCGCGCTCCTGCTGGCGCAGCGCGGCCAACCGCTCCTCGCTGTTCTCGATCTGAGCGAGTTCCGCTTCGGCCTGCTCCGCAAAGGCCAGCACAACCGGCACCGACTCGCCATATTTGCGTTTGAGCTTCTTAAGCGACTCGAGCCGCGATTCGACCGCGCGCAGCCGCTGCGGGTTGAACTCGATCGCCTCGCGATAGTCGCGGATCGAGCGCGCCACATCCTCGATCACGGCGGTCGCGTCGTTGAGCTGGCGGCTGTAATCCTCGAATTGTTTATCGTAGCGAATCAACGCCGTGAGTGCCCGCGCCGCCTGGGCGATCTGGTCGAGAGCGGCCGGCGACTCGCGGGTGGACTCATATAGCGCGACATAGGCGGCGTCCGCATGCTCGGCCAGGGCCTCGGCATTGGCCAGCCGAAGGTGTTCCTCGGTCAGGGCCTCCTCTTCGTTCGGTTTGAGCCGCGCGGCCCGGATCTCCTCGAGCTGGAACTTGAGCATGTCGACCCGCCGGGCGCGCTCGCGGGCATGGGCGGTGATGTCTTCGATGTCCCTGCGCGTCTCGCGCAGCGCGGCAACCTTGTCGGCCACCGCTTTGCGGATGTCCCAACTGCCGGCATACGTGTCCAACAAGTTCACGTGCTCGCGCACCCGCAGCAGCGACAAATGCTCGCTCTGGCCGTGTGCGTCGATGAGCAATTCGCCGAGCTGGCGCAGGACCGATTGGCTGACTGTCCGGCCGTTGACCCGGCACAGCGCCCGGCCGTTTGCCCGCACTTCGCGGGCAAGCACGATTTGCCGGGGATCTTCATTCTCGAGCCCGTTCTCGGCCAGCACCGCGTCGACCTGCGGGCTGCGTTGTTCGTCAAGGGTGAAGACCCCTTCAATATGCGCGCGTTCGCATCCTGCGCGCACCTGGCCGGCCTCGGCCCGGTCGCCCAGCAACAGGCTGATGGCGTCGAGCAGAATGCTCTTGCCCGCCCCGGTCTCGCCCGTAATGGCGTTTAGACCCGGCAGGAACTCGACGCTCAAGGCGTCGATGATGGCGAAATCGCGCACACGCAGTTCGGTCAACATGGTTTGGCGAAGATCGGCCAATCTTACCCCGGAAAGACGAAAGATAGAACGGGTGTTCTAGGGATGGTGGCGGTCTGCGGTCTACCGCTGAACCGATTATCGCCACCCATCCCGAATCGCACCTGACGGTTGGCTGACGGTGTTATTGGGACAACCCATGGCTCCTGCACATTCGCGGATCCAGGCCTGCGCGAACAGACCAGGGCCCTGAGCGGCCCGCTTCGCGGACAAGTCGAAGGGCCCGGTGAGGGTCCGGCGGACCACGCCAATCTCCATCTATTCCGACTCATTCGTCGAACGGGCGAAATCTGTTCGACGACGCGTCTTCGGCGCGTCGAGATTAGGTCGTCATCTACGCAAATGCGCAATTGCATCAAGTGAGTCAAGGGTTCGGTGCCTGGCCCTGAAAGGGCCACATGCGATAGCCCAGGGCAACGCCCTGATTGACTTAGGTTTTCGCAAACCGGGGGCGGAGCGATGCGGTCGTCGACAAGGCGAAGAGACCTGCTGAGGCAGCTCGGACAGATCCGATACCCGTCTTGAGGTGGGGCCAAGGGACGGCTGGACGAGAGCAATGAGGCCGTGCGGTCAAGTGCAGGTGGTTTGGGTGACGCGAACGCGACGGCCATCGCGATCACGACAGCCGACATGGGCAAGGGCGGTCAAGGCGGGTCAGGTTTTGGTCGTGCAGGCAGGTAGCGAGTAGTGGGGTCTGAGGCAAAGTGCGAAGTGGGGAAGAGCATTGAGCATGACGGCAAGGCAACGCTTGATCCACCGCAAGCCGAGCTGAAAGACGCTCAGGCTGCGCGTGTAGCCCGGATCAATGATCTGGCGGAGAGGCTCTCCACCCTGCAAAACGAACTGACCGGTCTCGTGGCACCACAAGGTGGCAATAGCCACGGCCAGCAGGAGCCGCTCGAGCCGTTCAGGGTGAACGAGGCGGGTCCTGTCGATGTTGAAACCGGCGCTCTTGTCATCCTTGAAACTCTGCTCGATGTCCATCCGCAGGCTGTATTCGCTCAGCCGATCCGGGTGGGCGGGTTGGTCGGACATGACGATGACGAGTTCGGGGACCTGATTGCCTTCGCCGCGCGACCAGGTCATGGTCACGTGTGTACGAAATCCGTGATCTGTCAGCTTGGCGTGAGACAGACAGAGCGTCCGGAATCGGCAAGGTTTCAGAGTATCAAGCTGGACAAGGGCGCCCGTGCGCAGACGGATGTGGGTGCTTCGGGCGATCCGGATGCGGTAACCCCAGCCCAGAGCCACACAGAGCTTGGCCCAATTGTGATCGCGAAAGCCGCGATCGGCATACAGGGTCACTCGACCCGCATAAGGTTTGAGGAAGTCCGCCAAACGCGTGATCATCGGACGGAGACGGTCGATCGAAACGAGACCCGTCCCGATGAACACTTGCCACGCCAGCGGAAAGGCGCGATTCCCATAGGCCATCGAGATGCGGACGATATGAAGTCGTTCATGAAAGACCATCGTGCCATCCATGATGAGCGCCATATCCGCGCCGTTCCACCCGGTGAGGACCCGCTCCAAGACCCGGCGATACAGATCCCACACGTCTACCTGGGAGTTCTTCAGCCACTCTCGTATCCGCGTCACTCGAGACTGGGCAATGGCGTCGGAAGGCAGTAGATTGGCGATTTGACTCAGCGCAATCGATTCGCCGCCCACGATAGCCGCCACCAACCAAAACAGGTTCGTCACCTGCTTGACATTCCTCACCCCAGGTTTCAGCACGTCGAACAATCCCCGTGCGATCCGGTCGTACAATTCGAAACTGCTGCCGCGGCCTGTCTCAGGTTGTTTTGTCACGATCTCAATCATGCGTCAGGACGCGGCAGCAGCTCCTTCGTCCAGAAAACCTCAGTCAATCAGGTGATGTGCCTGGAGGACAAGGGCGGAGCGGCCTTTGGTCTGTGGAACGCTGCGGAGACCGGCCAGATCAACCCGCAGATGACCCAGGCCGACGGGTGGTTCAGCTTTTTCACCCCGCCGGGGACTTTCCGGCTGCTCTCGACGCGGACGGGCTATCAGACCTATCGCAGTGGCGACATCGTGGTCAGCAGCGCGCCGGTGCGCTACGATATCCCGATGACGGCCATGCCGGCGAAGTCGGCCCAGTACACCGTGACGGTCAGCGAGAACGGCTTCGAGCCGACCGAGCTGCGCGTGCCGCCCGGATCGATGGTGGCCTTTATCAACCTGGACACGGGTGCGCACTCGTCGACGTCGTATGACGGCGCGGCAGTGGGCCTGCGGGCGACGGCGGCGGACGCGTGGGACAGCGGGGCGATGGAGAGCGGCGAGGAATACGTTCGAGCATTTGACGCGCCTGGCGAGTTCAACTACTACGACACGCAGAACCCGGGCTCGGTGGCGCTGATCGTGGTGGAGCCGGCGGCGGTGTTCGGGGCGTATCTGCCGGCGGTGGGGAAGTAGCTATGAGCCATGAGCCATGAGTCATGAGCCATGAGCCATGAGCCATGAGCCATGAGCCATGAGCCATGAGCCATGAGCTGTGAGCCATGAGCTGTGAGAAAGCGTTCTCGCGCACCGCGCACA
>JBDSIP010000487.1:0-14347 GCA_039917915.1 Thermoflexales bacterium | reverse complement strand
CGCGCGCTGCCGGTCCCGTCGGCGCTCGCGCGCGTCGCGGAACTTGTTTCCAGCGAAGGCCGCGACCTTTTTGACGCTGGTGCGCAGAGTGGAGAACCGCTTTGACCTGGTCATTCGATCCGGCTATGCCCCCTTAGGTGCGGCGGCCAGCCCGCGCTCGATGGCATCAACGACGCCATTCTGGACGGATTCGGCGGCACGCTTGACCGCTGAGAAGATGGCCGGCGCCTTGCTGCGCCCGTGCCCGATGATGACGACCCCATCGACCCCGAGAAGGGGCGCGCCGCCGATTTCTTCGTAGCTGGTGCGTGTTTTGAGAGTCGCCTTGATCGCCGAGCGCGAGAGCGCGCCGCCGATCTTCGCGGGAAGGCTGCTGTAGAAGGCATCCTTCAGCAGGCTTTCGATCATCTCCTTCATGCCTTCCATCAGTTTGATGGCGACATTGCCGGTAAAGCCATCGGTCACGATAACATCGGCGGTCCCGACCGGAATATCCCGGCCCTCGACATTTCCGATGAAGTTCAGTCCGGAAGTTTTCAAGAGCTGGTGGGCTGCCTGGACCAGCTCGCTGCCCTTTGATTCTTCCTCACCGTTAGAGAGCAGCCCAACTTTGGGATTGCGAACCCGCATCACCCGCTCGGAGTAAATGCTGCCCATGAGCGCAAACTGGAGCAGGTATTCCGGACGGCAATCGGCATTCGCCCCAATATCGATCATGAACGTCCAGCCCCGCGTGGTCGGAATGGCCGACGAGATGGCGGGACGATGCACACCTTTGATCCGGCCCAGGGTAAAGAGCGCCGACGCCATCGCCGCGCCGGTATTGCCCATCGTGACAAAGGCATCCGCCTGGCCGGCTTTCACCAAACGCAAGCCGACACTCATCGAGTTGTCCTTCTTGGCCTTTACGGCAGCGGCGGGATGCTCGTCCATTTCCACAACCTCACTCGCGTGGACGATCGGCAGCATCAGGCCGGCCGTATTGTGCTGATTGAGAAGCGGGCGAATCAATTCCTGTTTGCCGACCAGAACGATCTCATGCCCGAATTCACGGGCGGCTTGAATCGCCGCTTCCACGTTCGGATCCGGGCCGAAGTCGCCGCCCATCGCGTCCAGTACGATTTTCATGGTTGTTGCAGACATATTCCGCTGCGCCAGAGACGGCGCGGAGCGTCAGTTAAGCGAGAAAAGCGTTCCGCCGAGGAATCCAGGCGCGGGCGGCGCGCGGGTCATCAGCGTTAACGCAAATACCTCGTCCTCCAAGATCGCCAGTTCCTCCTCCAGGATGTCAGCGACACTGTCGAGACTCAGCAGTTCCTGTTTGTCCTCCAGGTCGATCTGAAGCACAATCGCGGCAAATACCGCCACGCTCGACGCATCGCGGGGAATGCGGGGAAACTTCAGACGGCAGCCGCTTGTGCGGGCCAGTAGTTTCAGATATCGGCGCAGAAGCACGACAACACGGCGGCGCAATGATTTTGGCACCGTATCCTCGCCCTTGAAAGGCAGAGGCGTGGCGCTTCCAATCAGGTAGTCGTCATCGCTCACGCGAACTTGCGATAGAAGAAACCGCTCCACGCCCACTGTCAGTATGTTCAACCGGCCGTCGTCGAGCCGCTCCGCCTGGGTGATCCGCGCCGCGGTGCCGATTTCGTATGGGGAGTCGGGGTCGTCGTCCCGGGCCAGCACCACCCCAAACGGCTCGCCTCGCTCAATGCACCGATTGATCATCACCCGATACCGCATTTCAAAAACATGCAAGGGCAATGTCTGCCCTGGAAAGAGCACGACGTTCAGGGGGAAGAGCGGCAGCTCAAGCGCGTCTTTGTCCATATCGAATCCGAATCGCTTGGAGATTCTAACATCCCGCTACATCAGCGTTACAATCGCTTGCCGCCCATGTCATCGGCCGGACCCAAACATGAGAAATCTTGCCCTTCAACTCTATACCGTGCGCGAGAGCGCCGGCGCTGACTTTGTCGGCACGCTGAAACAAATCGCTGCAATTGGTTACCACGGCGTCGAAGGCGCCGGGAACCTGGGCAAGATGCCGGCCCGCGAGCTCGCCACAATTCTGGACGATCTTGGGCTGAAGATGATTTCGGGCCACATCGGCCTTGATGCCATTCGAAACGGGCTGGAGCGCGAAATTGACACTTATGCCGCCCTGGGCGCCCGTTACCTCGGCCTGGCATGGATGGCCGAACAGGAGCGCCGCGACGCCGCCGCCTACCGCGCGCTGGCGCGCACGCTCGAGGCCGCCGCCCGAAAGTGCGCCCCAGCCGGCTTGACGTTTTTCCATCACAACCATGATTTCGAGTTCAAGCAATATGACGGGCAATATGGCCTGGACATTCTGCTGGCGGAGTCAGACCCGGCGCTTGTGAAATCCGAGCTTGACGTGTTCTGGGCGACCCATGCTGGCGTTGATCCCGCGGCCTACTTGCGCCGCCTTAACGGGCGGGTGCCGCTTGTGCATCTGAAGGATATGACCGCCGACGCCGAGAGGACCTTCGCGATCATTGGCGAGGGGTCAATCGACTTCGCGCCGATCCTGGCCGCGTCGGACGAGACTGGCGTGGACTGGCACATCGTCGAGCAGGACCGTTGCCCCAAAGGTGAGCTCGCCAGCGCGCGCGCCAGCTTCAACCACCTCAGGGCCAAGGGTTGGTTCTAGGCATGGAACCGTCGATCGACCCGGCAGCCTCAACGACCACGCCGGTGCTGCCGACGACTGGCGCGGTGACCCGCCCGGCCGGTCACGCCGGCAGGACGATTCTGCGCGAGATCGTGGAGACCATCGTTCTGTTCCTGGTGGTTTTCACCCTCTCCCAGGCCATCATCGGAAATTTCATCATTGAACAGACCAGCGCTGTTCCGAATTTCCGGCCAGGCGATCGGATTCTGATTGACAAAGCTTTCTTCCACGCGTCGGGTCTGCACCGCGGCGACATGATCGTTCTGCACTGCCCGGACGGATCGAGCCAGGATTGTTTCAAGCGTGTCATTGGGCTTCCCGGCGAGAAGCTGGAAATCAAGCAGAATCGCGTGTTCATTAATGGCGTCGCCCTGGCCGAGCCCTATATCAATCCCGAAGGTTCGGATACCGAGGGCCGAACCGACTCGCGCTACAGGTCGGTCACGCTCTCGAACAGCCAGTACTACGTCATGGGAGACAACCGCTCCAGCAGCGGCGACTCGCGCAGTCGCGGTCCCATCGAAGCGGACACGGTCGTCGGACGGGCCTGGTTGCGCTACTGGAAAGTCGAACAAAACAGCGGCCTTGGGCGCGCTGATCCAATGCTCATTGCCGGCTGGACTTATTCCGAAACGTCGATTTCGAATCCGTAGCGCGCCGACCTTACCTCCGGACCAATAACAAAACCCATTTCGAAGACGAGCTTTGGCGGGGGCGTTCCCAGTTGAGGTTTGCGCAGGAGACTCGCAGGTATGTCCCAGACCGACGTTCCAATCGTGCGCCTCGAGGGCGTGACCAAGACCTACGGCGAGGGTGATGCCAAACGGCATGTGCTGCGCGACGTATCGCTCACCTTCACCCGCGGTGAATTTGATGTGCTGTTGGGCAAGAGCGGCTCAGGCAAAAGCACCCTGCTGAATCTCATCGCCGGTATCGACGACGCCACATCGGGCCGGATATGGATTGAAGGGCGCGAGATGACGGCCATGGGCGACACCGAGCGAACACTGATGCGCCGCCAACGCATGGGGTTCATCTTCCAAGCGTTCAATTTGATACCAACCCTGACAGTCCTGGAGAACGTCACGATGCCGCTCGAGCTCGCCGGCGCCCCGCCCCGCAAGGCGCGCGATCGGGCCAGCGAATTGCTGCTGGCGGTTGGACTCGCCGGACGCGCGAAGGATTTCCCCGACAAGCTGAGCGGCGGAGAACAGCAGCGCGTTGCGATTGCGCGGGCGCTGGTTAATAATCCTGCTCTGGTGCTCGCCGACGAACCAACCGGAAATCTCGACGCCGATACGGGCCAGATTGTCCTCGACCTGCTCGACACCCTCACCCGCAAAGCGGGACGCAACCTGATCATGGTCACCCACAGCAACGAGGTCGTTGGGGTTGCCGATCACGTGTATCGGCTGCGCGAGGGCCGGCTTATGCCCGCGGCAGGCTGAAACTGAAGGTCGAGCCGTGCTGGCCGTCGCTCTCGACCCATATCCGGCCGCCATGCGCGTCGACGATGGACTTGCTCAAAAAGAGGCCAAGACCTGTTCCGGGTGTGCGCCGGGTCAACGCATTGTCCAACCGGTGGAATCGCGAAAACAGTTGCGGCTGCTCCCCGGCTGGGATTCCAGGGCCTTGATCGCCAACCGAAATGATGACCTCGGA
This sequence comes from Thermoflexales bacterium, assembly GCA_039917915.1. GTDB lineage: Bacteria > Chloroflexota > Anaerolineae > J036 > Brachytrichaceae > Brachythrix. Next base: position 9,987 of record JBDSIP010000487.1, on the reverse strand, counting down.
CGGCGCGACCCGGCTTGACACGCGGATTTCGCCGCCCTCGGGTGAGTACTTTACGGCGTTGGAGAGTAGATTGGTCAAAACCTGGGTGATGCGGGCGTGATCGGCATAGACCAGCGGCAGGTCCGGCGGGACGGCCGCGTCGAAGGTATGCCGGCGCGTCTGAGGACGGATCCGTTCAACAACATCCCGGATGAGTTGATCGAGGTCGAGTTCCACCCGGACAAGTTTGAAGCTTCCCGCCTGCGCGCGTGACGCGTCGAGAAGATTGTCAATCAATTCTGCCAGCCGATCGCTCTCATCCTCAATCACCTTGAGGCTTTCCGAAACTGTGGCCGCATCCCAATGGGCGTCCGTGCGTTGAAGCGTCGAGGCATATCCCTTGATCAAAGCCACAGGCGTCTTGAGTTCGTGCGATACCACCGAGACAAACGTCGACTTCATGCGCTCGGCCTCGCGAAATCGGGTGATGTCACGGACATTGGCGACAATATTGACAAGCCGCCCATCGCGCTCAAAGATGGGCGCAAACGTAATCTCGACACTCACCGGCCGGCCATCGGCCCGGGCGATATCGCCTTCGACAAAGAGCGGATGCGAAGATCCCACCAGCGGCCAGCCGTTTGCCTCGGCTTCAACCAGAGTCGTGCCCGCGCGCTTGTCGGTAAAACTGACGACATCTTCAAATGTGCGGCCGAGCGACGTCGCGGCGCCGATCCCGGTCAGATTGCTCATCGCTTTGTTCCACAAGGCGATCCGATGGGAGCTCTCCATGATCACCACGCCGTCGGCGGTCGACTCAAGAATGGCGTCCAATCGCTGCTTTTGCGCGTTGAGTTGTTCATACAGCCGGGCATTGTTCACCGCGACCGCCGCCTGGTCGGCGAAACTCTGCAACACTTGACGGTCGTTGGCCGAGAACTCTCCGCTTTGCCGGCGCAGCACATACAGCTTTCCCAGAACCTCTTCGCCGATTTCCAGCGGCAGCGCAATCCACTCGTACTGTCCAACTCCATACTGGCCCACCAGCCGCGAGAGCACGGCCTCGAGCGCCTCTGTCGCGCGGTCCGCCGCATGGCCGCGGACGAGCGCCGTGCCCGCATTCACCTCGACTACGCCGCCTCCGGCCTCGTTCCGCAACCGCGTCAGTCCAACAGTGAGGGTGTCCAGCATCGCCTTCGGCAATCCGACGGCGTCGCGCAATCGCAGTTCACCGTCGGCTTCGATCAGCGTGATCAGGCCGGCGCTGCCTGACATCACGTCAACAGCCGCCTGGGTGACGAGCTTCAGCACTTCGGCGATATCCAGTCGGGACGTGATCGCGCGCAAAATGTCAAGGAGGTAGTCGCGCTGGCGAACACGGTAATCAGGCAGCATCTATGTCTCCTCTCCGCCTCGCCAGCGGGCAATGAAGGCGAACGCCCACGCCGCATGCGCAATTCCCGCGCCACCGATCAGAGGCAACATGACCGACCTGGAATCGGGACCGTCCTGCCCCAGCTCCCGGCACGACCCGAACCGAGCCTTCATCCAACACGAGCCCCTGCGGTACCCGGATCTCAGTCAAGGTCCCGCGAGCAATCGCTGGCGATGCATTCGCCACGCTCACCCGCAACGTGACGGTCTCGCCGGGCCGCAGAATCAGCGGGAAAAAACCGCCAAACTTGGGCAGTCTCTCCTGCTGTGGACCGATCGCCTTGACAAGGTGACTGAGGGCCATGAGCACGATCAGCGCAAGAGCGAATGCGCTCAATGTTGCAGTCATGAGACACCAGGTTCAACCATACAGGTCGGGCCGGCGATCAGCGAAGGTGTCCATTTCAAACTCTCCCGGTTCCACGATGATCTTTTTATTGCGAGCCTGGGTTGGCTCAATCTCGGCAATGATGATATGTTCCTCATAGGGGGACGCATCCGCCAGATGCCGCCCATCCGGGCCAATGATGCAACTCCGCCCGATGAATTGCGCGCCACGCTCCGCGCCAACGCGGTTGCAGGCAATCAGGAAGACGTGGTTTTCGTTTGCCCTGGCACGCGCCTGATAGTCGGGCTCGCTTTCCGCGCCTCCGGGCCAGGCCGTCGGGAGCGCGATGATCTCAGCCCCTGCAAGCGCCAGCCTGCGGGCGGCCTCGGGAAAGCTCAGGTCATAACCAATCAGAATACCCACCTTGCCAGCCGCGGCCTGAAACACGCGGAAGCCCGAGTGCCCGGGATTGGTGAACTTGTCCGCGCCGAAGAAGGGCAGATGCGCCTTGTCATACCGGCCAATCACACCCGCGGGCCCAAGCAGGAACGCCGCATTCATGAGATGGTCTCCAGAGCGGACGAGCGCGCCCACAACGCACTCCACGTGCTGCGTTCGGCAGCGATGGACGAGGGATTGGATCGCGTCATCGTCTTCAAGGAGCGCGGACGCGATGGCCGTGGCGCGATCGGCGAAATAGTGGCCAGTGATGGCGCACTCGGGAAACACAATCAGACTGGCGCCGTTCCGGGCGGCCTCGGTCATCAACCGATCAATGCGGGCAAGGTTGCCCCCAACGTCGCCAAGGCTCGGTGAAAACTGGGCTGCGGCCACACGCACGCCCGCAGACATGCGAGTGACGCGAACCGCCAAAGGCTCGGCCACCGGAAGCGCCGCGCGCGAGTCAACCACACCCGTCAGCAGTTCCGAGGGCGCCGGTGTCGTTAGGGCATCCACTGGCGGGATTGTATAGCGTCAGCGCCCATCGGTCGGCGCGATTCGGGAAAGCGCAACGCGCTGAAGATCCCCAACATTTCGGGCCGCAACGCAAAACATCGCAATACGGAGCTGGCCAACGATGACGTCGATCTCGTCTGAAACGGCGCTCGCAGATTCGGTGGCTGCCCGAAGGAATGGGCGGGCCAACCCAAAAAGCGAAGCGCCCAACGCAATACACTTAGCGCCTTCCACGCCATTTGTGATCCCGCCGCTGGCAATGATCGGCAGCGCAGGCGCGCCGCGGCGCGCCTGCAGCACAGACTCGGCGGTGGGCAGGCCCCAGTCGCCAAAGGCCGCGGCGACGCGGCGCTGCGTTTCGGTCCGCGCCCGGTACATCTCAACCTGGCTCCAGCTCGTGCCACCCGCCCCGGCGACATCAATTGCGGCGACGCCGGCGCTGGCGAGTTCACGGGCCGCGCGCTCTGAAATTCCCCATCCGACTTCCTTTGCCACGACCGGCGCCGAAAGCGTCCGGCAGACCTGCTCGATCGCGCGCAATAGGCCGGACCAGTTGGTGTCGCCCTCGGGCTGGAGCGCCTCCTGCAGCGGGTTCAAGTGGAGGATGAGCGCGTCCGCTCCAGCCAGGTCAACCAGCCGGCGGCATTCATCAACGCCGAAACCATAGTTGAACTGAACGGCGCCAACGTTGGCCAGGATCATCGCGCTTGGCGCGGCATCTCGAATCTGAAACGTGGGCGCGCTTTCGGGCCGCACGATGGCCGCCCGCATCGAGCCGAGGCCAATCGCAATTCCGGCCTTTTCAGCGGCAGCCGCAAGATTCAGATTGATACGTCTAGCTTCTTCCGTGCCTCCCGTCATCGACGATATCAGCAATGGCGCCCGCAAGCGGCGCCCGAGGAATTCGATCGAAAGATCGACGTCGGCCAGGTCGATTTCGGGCAACGCTTCATGGCCAAAGCGCCAGGCCGCCAAACCGGATGTGGCGCGCGACGCGACATCGCGCTCGAGATTGATTCGGATATGATCCGCTTTCCGCTGCGAAAGGTTCTGGTCGGTCATGCGTAACTCCGGTTGGCAAGTGGTGTTTCCCTGTTAACGTCGGCGTGAGTTAGAATCCACGCACAATCTATCACAGGGAGGCAACTAACTAAATGGCAGATCAATCCACCTACGAGCGCGTCAAGGCGCTGGTCATTAAGCTCTTGGGCGTTCCGGCCGAGAAAGTCGTCATGGAAGCCAAGTTTCGGGATGACCTCGAAGCCGACTCGCTCGACCTGGTCGAGCTGATCATGGCTTTCGAAGAGGAATTTGGCGGCGAGATTTCTGATGAGGACGCTCAGAAGATCACGACCGTCGGCGAGGCCGTGATCTATCTCGACGCGCGTATCAGCAAGTAAATCTGCTGGCATCGCATTCCGCGCAGATCTCCGGCCAAGCGGCCTGGATTTGTCGGCAGGTACCGGGGGACGCCTGAGCGTCCCCCGACTCCGTTTTCGGCTGGTCGCAACGGCGCTTCAAACCTCGAGCGGGACCACGGGCTGGGCGTCAAACAAGGCTTCGAGGCCACGCAACGCGCGCTGCTGGGCGGCAAGGCCACGGTTCGCGGCCGGATAGCGGGCCAGGACATCGCCCAAGACAACCGCAAGCACGTCTCGCGATCGATTCGCCCGGTGAACCTTGCGGACCGCAACCTGAGCCGCTTTGATGTACTCGGCGGTTTCCGCCGCGGCGCTCAAGTCGCCCACGGGGCCAATTCCGGGCACAAGGGTCTTGAACGTCTTGTTCTTCTTGAGCGTGGCCAGGGCCTCCACCCACTCTTCGATATTGCTGGCCCCGACGATCGGCGGCGGTGCGCCGCGGCTCACGAGGTCGCCGGCAAATACCACGTCGCTGCCGCGCACGCTGACCAAAGCACTTCCAGGCAGGAATCCACTTACCCGCGTAACATCAAACTGAACCGCGTCCTTCCCGCCCAGAGAAAATGTGGCGGAGTCCGAGAAGGTCAGCTCGGGGAGCACGCCCCGCTCTCGCAGTTGAGCTGCCGAAAGCGGTTCGCCCTGGCGGTTTTGGAATTGCTGCTCAAGTTGCGCGAAGAGGAGGTTAAAGCCCGTTTCGTGAACAAGCGCGGGCAGGATCGCGGTGCCCGGTTTATGCGACAGCGCGCGCACCGCGTCGCCAAAGACGCGGTGCGCGCTGGTAAAAAGCGCGCCGCGAAGCGGTTTGTCGGTAACTTGCGAGATTTCGGCCCGCCAGGCCAATGCCTCGGCAAAGGTCAGCGGCAGGTCGACACTGATGACGCCGTCATCGGTGACAATGCAGCCGATATTAAGGCCATCGCTGGTGGTGTGGGCGTAAATGCGCGCGGGGGTGTTTGCAGATTTCAGACGTTGCACAGAAGCAATCATACAGGCGAACGCCTGTCGACGCCATTTCAGCCTGGAACCAGCCCGGCGAGGATCGCCTCGGTCGCCTCGCGCGTTGCGGCCGGACCGCCACCCTGGGCATATGCCGCCGAACCACCGCCTTTGGCGCCGACTCGAGCCAACGCTTCTCGGAGTAGCGCGGCCATGTCAGACATGGCATCCGGCGACCGCGAGAAGCAGAAGAAAGTCCGCGCGCCCGCGCTTGCCAGCAGAACAACCGTCTCGGAATCGGAGGCGAGACGCTTGGCCAGCGCGCGAACCGCTTCTGGCTCACGCCCCTCGAGCGTGGCGACAATCCAGCTTTCAGCGCCGATGCGCCGGCTTGCAGCCCGAAGCCGGGCAGCCTCAGCGTCAAGCAACAGCTCTGTCGCGTCGATCAAGCGTTCCCGCAGCGCCTGGCTCTCATCGCGCCAGCGGTCAAAGGCAGGCAGGACTTCGAGCGCCGCGACACTCAAGCGCTCGCCCAGCGCGACCGCCTGAGCATTCAGCGCCCGATGATGCAGGATGGCCCGATTGCCGCACAGGAACGTCAGCCGGATGCCGCCTCGCCGTTTCTCCGATCGCACAAGCGTGACGGCGCCCACCTGGCCTGATCGCCTCACATGTGTGCCGCCGCAGGCCGACCAATCGTAGCCTTCGAACTCCACAATCCGGACGATCCCAGTCACTTTGGGCGGTCGGCGCAAACCATATGCCGCAACCTCTACCTCGGGCACCTCACGCACGATGACCGCCAGATCAGACTGGACGGCCCGATTGACCTCGTCCTCGAGCGCCGCCAACTGCTCCACGCTCAGCGCGGCTGAATCCACATCGATTGTGCTTGCGTCCTCACCGAAGTGGACGGACAGCGTCTCCGCGCCCGAGGTCCGAACGAGGGCCTGCGACAGCAGATGCTGCCCGCTGTGTTGCTGCATGAAATCGAATCGGCGGCGAAAGTCGATGGTCCCCGTCACCGTGTCGCCAGGCGCAAAGTCAGGCGAAGCGCCAAGGATATGGACGATGGCTCCATCCGGACGCTCGGCAACGTCGATTACCGGCACGCGACCGAGCAGCCCAAAATCGCATGGCTGGCCTCCGGCCGCCGCATAAAAGCCCGTCCGATCGAGCACAACGGCGGTTCCCGCCTCGACCGGCCCGCATTCAAGCACGCGCGCCGCGAAAGTCATCAGAAATGAGTCGAGTCGGTAGAGGCGTTCGGTCATTGGGCTGCGATTATATTGGGGGCATGCCAAGCGCCTTCGAATCCCTGTCCGCGCGACTCGCTGAAATCGCGGATGTGAACTATGCGACCTCTATCCTGAATTGGGACCTCGAGACGTATATGCCGCCGGCCGCCATCGGCACGCGCGGCGAACACATCGCCACGCTCAGCCGGCTCAGTCATCAAATGCAAACGGCGTCTGAAACGCGCGCGCTGATTGATTCCGCACGGGTTGAGGTCGGCGAGGACCCTGATGATGATCGGGCCGCCCTGGTTGCGGTCGCAGACTATGACGTGACGCGGGCAACGCGCATCCCGAACGCGTTCGTTGCCGAGCGCGCGCGGGCCCAGGCGAGGGCCCATGCCGACTGGATCGCTGCGCGCAAGGCCTCCGATTTCGGCCTGTTTCGGTCATCACTCGAAGCGATGTTCGACTTCGCGCGGCGGACCGCCGACTTCCTCGGCTATGTCGATCACCCCTACGATGCCCTGCTCGGCACCTACGAACGCGGCATGAAGACCAGCGATGTCGCGGCGATCTTCGCGGACCTGCGCGCCCAAACCGTGCCGCTGGTTCGCGCAATCGCTGCGCGCGGCGACACCGTCAGCGACGCCTGCGTGCGGCAGCACTTCCCAAAGGAGGCCCAGCTCGCGTTCGGCGCGCGGGTGGCCCAGGCGTGTGGCTATGACTTCAATCGCGGCCGCATCGACCTGTCAGCCCATCCGTTCTGCATCAACTTCACCCGCAACGATGTTCGCATGACGACCCGGGTGAGCGAGAACTTCCTCAATCCCTGTCTTTTTGGGATCATGCACGAGACGGGTCATGCCATTTTTGAACAGGGCACCTCGCCCGCCTACGTGCGCTCGCCGCTCGGACGCGGCGCATCCCTGGGGGTTCACGAGTCGCAATCAAGGTTATGGGAGAACATCGTTGGGCGCAGCCTGTGGTTCTGGCGGACATGGTACCCCAGCCTGCAGGAAGCCTTCCCGGTCCTGGCCAGCACGCCGCTCGAGATCTTTTACAGGGCCATCAACAAAGTAGCGCCCAGCCTGATCCGGGTCGAAGCCGATGAGGTGACCTACAACCTTCACATCATGGTCCGCTTCGAAATCGAGACTGGCGTGCTCGAAGGAAAGTTGCGGGTGGACGAGATGCCCGAAGTGTGGAACGCCGGGATGAAGGAATATCTGGGTGTGACGCCGCCGAACGATGCGCTGGGATGTTTGCAAGACATTCACTGGTCAGGCGGGATGATCGGCTATTTTCCGACCTACAGCCTCGGAAACATCATGTCGGCGCAGCTATTTGCCGCGGCCCGAGCCGAGTCACCCGGGCTCGATGACGCGCTTGCCGCTGGCGACTACAGTGGGCTGCTGGGATGGATGCGCGCGCATGTGCATCAGCATGGCCGAAAGTACCCGCCGGCGGACCTCGTCAAGCGCGCAACAGGCGGCCCACTCTCGGCGTCGGCCTATGTCGCATATCTGACGGGAAAATTCGGCGCGATTTACGGTCTTTAGGCCTGTGAAAAGCAACGACCACAATCTGACCTTCCTGGCCGACATGGTGCGCTGGCTGGGCGAGCAGTTGGGCCAGGTTATCGTCGCGCTCGAGGGCCAACGCACCTTTGACCTGGTCGAGGAATTGCGCCACCTGGCAAAAGCCTGCCGGGCCGGCGACGCCGTCGCCCGGGAGGCTCTTCGGGCGGCGGTCGCGCGGTTGACGCCAGCCGATGCCTATGACGTGGCGATGGCTTTCACCACCTATTTCGAGCTGGTGAACCTGGCCGAAGAGGACTATCGCGCGCGCCTGCTGCGCCATCGCCGGGCTCAAGCCGATAGTGCCGAGCCCGTGCGTGAGTCCATCGATGCCGCGTTGGCGGAGCTAAGGCGACGCGGCACAAGCCCGTCGGACTTGCAGCGCCTGTTGGACGACATGTCGATCGAACTGGTGTTCACCGCTCACCCAACCGAGAGCAAGCGCCGCACCGTGCTCACCAAACTGCAGCGCATCAAATGGCTGCTGTGGCGCGATCCACGCCCGCCGTCGGCCGGCGCGCCGGCATATGACGCCGACACCACGCAGAGCATCCGTCAGGAAATCGCTGCGTTGTGGCTGACGGATCGCTCCCGGACCCAGCAGCCACTCGTAACGGACGAAGTCAGGACGGGGCTGTGGTACTTCGATGCGACCCTGTGGTCGGTCCTGCCGCAACTTCAAACTGACCTTGAGGGCGCGCTCGCCAAGCACTATCCCGGCGCCCGCGCGCCGAAGCGCTGGCTGACGTTCGGCAGCTGGATGGGTGGAGACCGGGATGGGAATCCCAACGTCACGACCGCGGTGACAGCCGAAACGATCCATCTCCACCGGCGCGGCGCGCTCGAAAAATTCCGTGGGGCGGCCCGCGAACTCGCCCGCCGGCTGAGCGTCTCTCGCCGCCGCGACAACATCTCGCCGGCGGTCGACGCGATTGTCGACGGCACCGATGCGCTCATGTCGACGCATGTTCGCGAACTGGCAGCGCGATACCCAAACGAACCGTATCGCGTGGCGCTTTCCGCGCTGGCATCCCGGCTCGACGACGCCCAACAGGCCACCCGCGTCCAGCCGCTGTTTCCGTTAGGCTTCACCCGTACCCTGGCCCTGTCCCCCACCCTTCAGCTGCCGCTGGCGCCGCAACCCGCCGTCTCCGAAGCCGACGTTGCGCGCGTATTGGATACCATCATCGGCAGCCTGCGGGCAGGACAGGCTCGTATGCTGGTTGACGGCGATCTTGCAAACCTGCGTGTTCAACTCAACACGTTCGGGCTGAACATGGCCCGCCTTGATATCCGACAGCACTCTGACCGGCACGAAAGCGCGGTGGCCGAAATCTTCGCCACCTTGCGCGCCCTCGGCGAAGACGCGCCGGACAACTACGCCCGCTACTATGAAAGCGCCAAGGTTGCGTTGCTGAACGACGCCCTTACCTCGCCCGCGGCGAGCGTCATTGATCGGGTCGGCGGCCTGAGCGATGAGACGCAGCAGGTGATCGAACCTTTGATGCTCGCGCGAGAAGCAGAAAGGCGTTACGGCGAAGGCGTATTCGGGTTGTATGTCATCAGCATGACCCGCGAACTTTCGGACGTGCTCGAGCCACTCCTGCTCATGCGCTGGGCGCGGGCAGCCTTGCCGATCACGCCGCTGTTTGAAACGCTTGACGACCTGCAGCGCGCGCCGCACGTGCTGCGCACGTTGTTTGAGCACCCGGGATATCGCCAGCACCTGGCCGCGTTTGGCAATCATCAGACTATCATGCTGGGCTACAGCGACAGCAACAAGGATTGCGGTTATCTCACCTCAAGTTGGGCGTTGTACGAGGCCCAGGAGACGATTGCTCGAGCCTGCGCAGAGGCGGGGGTGACCTTCACGTTGTTCCACGGACGCGGGGGAAGCATCGCCCGAGGCGGCGGACCGGCTGCGCGAGCGATTCTCGCCCAGCCCGCCGGATTGCAATATGGGCGGATCCGGGTGACCGAGCAAGGCGAAGTCCTGTCCACGCGATATCATGACGCTGATATCGCGCATCGACATCTCGAACAGATGGCCTACGGCGTGCTACTCGCCGCCGATGAGGCCCAGCGCGCGCGATTCGATCCGCCCGCAGCCTGGCGCG
>JBDSIP010000486.1:0-4582 GCA_039917915.1 Thermoflexales bacterium | reverse complement strand
CAGATGACGCGCTTTGACTGCGATGTGGTGCTCGCCCATCCGCCGGAGTTCAAGCTCATGCCTGAGATTGTGGAAGCCGCTCAGGAAAACGCGCGGCGCAATCACGTCGGGTTCGAGATTACCGACGATATGGACGCCGCGTTCAAGGACGCCGACATCGTCTATCCAAAGTCGTGGGGCCCGCTGGTGACCGACACGAGCAAGGAAGGCGGCAAGGCATTGATCGAGAAATACCGCTCGTGGATCACCGATCAGCGCAGGATGAATCTGGCCAAGGATGATTGCATCTACATGCACTGTCTGCCGGCCGATCGCAATCTCGAGGTCACCGACGAAGTCATCGACGGGCCGAACTCGGTGGTCTATGACGAGGCCGAGAATCGCCTGCACGCGCAGAAGGCGGTCATGGCCCTGACGATGTCATAAACCTTATTCGCTGCGCGTTGGGGTCAGTTACCGACCCCAGCGCGCAGCCATCCCCGGAGGCACCCTCATGAGCCCATTGGCTGTGATTGCCGTTGGCGGAAACGCCTTGATCCACGACGAGCGGCACAAAACGGTGCAGGACCAGTATCTGGCAGCCGTTGAAGGCATGCGCCACGTCGGGGAATTGATACAGGCGGGTTGGGATGTTGTCATCACCCATGGCAATGGCCCGCAAGTCGGCTATATCCTGCGCCGATCCGAGCTATCGCGGCACGAGTTGCACGAGGTGCCGCTCGATTCATGTGGCGCCGATACCCAGGGCGCGATCGGCTACATGTTTCAAAAGGCGCTCGGGAACGAGCTGCGGCACCGCGGGATCGGCCGCCAGGCTGTGACTGTCGTAACCCAGGTACTGGTCGACCTCAACGATCCAGCCTTCAAGAAACCCAGCAAACCCATCGGATCGTTCATGACTGAGGCCGACGCGCGGGCGAAGATGGCGGGTGACGCCTGGACGATGGTCGAAGACGCCGGCCGCGGCTGGCGGCGAGTCGTAGCTTCGCCCAGGCCAGTCCGGATCATCGAGCGCGACGCGATCCAGGTATTGATTGATGAGGGCTTCGTCGTGATCGCGGTGGGCGGCGGCGGCATCCCGGTCACGGAAAACGCGCGAGGTGATCTGGTGGGAGTCGAGGCTGTCATCGACAAGGACTTTGGCGGCGCGCTGCTTTCGAGCAGCTTGCCGACTGACGTCTTTCTGATCGCCACGGCAGTTGAGAAGGTGGCGATCAACTTCAACAAGCCCAATCAGAAATGGCTGGACGAAATCACGGTGGCCGAAGCGAAGGAGTACCTGAGCGCAGGGCACTTCGCGCCGGGCAGCATGAAGCCAAAGATCGAAGCGGCCATTGATTTCGTCGAGCGGGCCGGTAAGCCCGCCGTCATCACCAGCCTGGAAAGCCTCAGTCGCGCCGTGCGCGGCGAGACTGGTACGCGGATCGTGCCGTAGTCCTTGCCTAAGGCCTTGTTTTGCCGCAATCGGTATCCCCCGGCGGAGACGGGGGATACCGATTGCGGTATTGAATAGCGTATTCCGAAATGTCCACCAAACCTCTTTTGATCACCAACGCTACTCTGGTTACCTGGGGCGATGACAACCGAATCCTGCCCGGTCACGCTCTGCGAATCGTCGATGACCGAATCGGCGGGCTGGGGCCGGAAGCCGAACTGCGCGCGCATTATCCAGAGGACGAGACGATGGATGCGGAAGGTCAACTCCTCATGCCTGGCAATATCTGCGCCCATACCCACTTTTACGGCGCGTTCGCGCGCGGGATGGCGATCCCGGGCGATCCACCGAAGGACTTTCCGGACATTCTGGAACGCCTGTGGTGGAAGCTGGACAAGGCCCTGTCGGCCGAGGACGTGCGGGCATCGGCCGAGGTCTTCATGGTCGACGCAATCCGGAACGGCACAACTACCTTGATTGACCACCATGCTTCACCCAACGCGATCGAGGGCTCGCTCGACGCGATCGCAGACGTGGTGGACACGGCCGGGCTGCGGGCCTGCTTGTGCTACGAGGTCAGCGACCGTGATGGCCCGGGCAAACTCAAAGCCGGGATCGCCGAGAACGTGCGCTTCATCGAGCGGCTGCGCGCCGAGCGCGAACCCGGGCGGGGAGCCCGCCTCGCCGCGACGTTTGGCCTGCACGCCAGCCTGAGCCTGTCAGACGCGTCGCTGGAAGCTTGCCGGGCGGCATTGCCCGAAGGCGGCGGCTTTCACATCCATGTCGCCGAGCACGAGGCGGACGAGTATGACAGCCTAAAGCGGAGCGGCACGCGGGTGGTGGATCGCCTGCAGCGCCACGGGATTCTCGGTCCGCGCTCTATCGCCGCCCATTGCGTGCACGCGGATATTCGGGAGGCGGCGATCCTGGCCGAGACGGGCACATGGGTGACCCACCAACCGCGCTCGAACATGAACAACGCGGTCGGCGCAGCTGACATTGAGGGTCTGGCCCGGCTTGGCATCAAGGTCTGTCTCGGCACGGATGGGTTCTCTCACGCGATGTGGGATGAGTGGAAGGCAGCCTATTTTCTACACAAGGCGGCGCATCGCGATCCGCGACGGGCGAATGGGTCGCTGATCTCCGAGATGGGCGTGACAAATAATGCGGCGTTGGCCGGGATGTTCTTCCCAAATGCGCGACTCGGGGCACTGGAAGCGGGCGCCTATGCCGACCTGATCCTGGTGGACTATCACGCCCCCACCCCGCTAAGCGCGGGCAATCTGCCCTGGCACATTTTGTTCGGCTTTGGAGCGCAGATGGTAACGCTGACGATGTGCGCCGGGCGGATTCTGATGCAGGATCGCAAGCTGGTTGATCTGGACGAGAAGGCGATTGCGGCCCGGGCGCGCGAGCTGGCGGTCAAAACCTGGGCACGGTATCAGGCGTAGGCGTGTGACTCGCGGACCCCTTACGCGCGGATCAATCTTGCAGGTGGGCCCTGGAACGATTTACGGGGCGGCCGCTACTGGCCTTTAACGTCGGTGGGCCGGCCGCTCTCGCCAAGCAATTGCTCGATGGGGTTGAGCGGGACCGAGTCGTGGCGCCATTCAGCGGCAACATCGGCGAGGCCCTCAGCCGAGATCCAGCCGCGCTCGGCCGCATGCCGGGCGAGCGGCACGGTGTCATCCGCGAGGATCAGCTCGCTTCCGGCCGCGCGGACTCGCTCGGCCAGGGCGGCGATTTGAGCTGGACGCTTGTCGCTGTGGCCGGCCGTCCGGATATACACCGCCTGGATGCGGTCCGGGTAGAGGCCCACAAGCTCGGAGTAGATCTCGGGGTCTTTCTCGCCGCTGTCGCCAATCAGGATAAAGGGCAAGTCGGGGAATAAGGCAAGGATTTCTCGAGCGGACGACAGCTTGTGCTGGCGTTTGCGGGTGGGCAATTGGTCGCGCCGGGTGAAACCCCAGCGGCGCAGGAACAAAACCGGGCCAACCGGAATGTCATTCAGATGGAAAAAATCGCTGAGCAGGTCGTACAGATTCCACGGGCTGTTTGACACATAGAACAGGGGATTCACGCCGGTAGTGCCACTGCCTTTATGGAGCGCCCGGTAAAACGCCGCCACGCCTTTTAACGGCAGCCGGGTGCGCGCGTTCCCCAGGAATACGACCAAAGCCATCCGTAACAGGTTGACCGCATCCGTATGGATAACGGTGTCGTCGATGTCGCTGATCACCCCAAACTTTGCGGATGGGGGCGGCACCAGTATTTCGGCGCCGGCAATAACCGGACCAGCCGGATAGCGGCTAGGCCCAAGAAACTCTAGAGCCACTTCATGCCATAGCCGGTCCGCTGGAAGTGGCAGGGCGGGCCTAAGCACGAGCTGGAAATAGCCGTGTTGGTCGGCGATTGTGTCGAAGTCGGTGTCCTGGAATCGTGCCCGGATGCGAGCCCGGGCAACCTCGGTGCTTGCAAAGCGCTTCAGGATGTTGGCCAGATTCTCGCGTCGCGTGTCATCAATCTCCGGGATCTTGATGCCCTTATCCTCAAGCACCCGGCCGCGAAGGTGAAGTTCATTTGCGGTGCCATACCCCCGGTAGGCCACAATGGCGATCGGATGTTTGCGGCCGGGGCGTTTGGAGAACAGGCGGCTCAACATGGGGCGGCAAATGAACAGTCCAGAATCCTAGCCAGCCGGAGTTTGCGCCGATTCGGTTACCCCGGAGTTGGCCAGCGGGGGCGTTACGATCCATACCGCTCCGGGGATGATACTGATCTCAATCGGAGTCTCCCCCAACAATTCGCCGTCAGAGCTGATCTTCTGGGGCGGCGTGGCAGAGACGGATACCTTGCGCGCGCGCCAGCGCGGGAGAAGGGCCGCGGCCTCGGGGAAGCCGAGAGCGTTTTCGATCAGACGCCCAAGTGACAGGGAATCAATCTGGCGGATCACAACAACGTCTAGAAATCCGTCGCTGAAACTGATGCCCGGGGCAACACTCGCGCCCAGTATTCCGATACTGCCAAAATTGGTGATCATGCAATCCATACCGTCAACGTCAAAGTGTTCGCCATCAATGACAAGATCGAAATGCGCGACAGGGCGGTCGATCAGCGAGCGCAACGCGGCCAGAGGATACGCGAGCA
>JBDSIP010000485.1:0-4083 GCA_039917915.1 Thermoflexales bacterium | reverse complement strand
GGCGCTGCTCCAAAACCGCTTTGGCCCCGGCGCCGCGGTGTCGTTGGCGACGGCGCCGTTTCTCGCGATAGGCATCCTGGTGCTGGCCCGGTTCTTGCGCCAGGGCGTTGAGCGGGGCAATCAGGTTACGCGGGTTGACCGGGCGTTTGGTGTGGTAGGCAAGGGCCTCAATCTTGTCATGTCCGGGCTGATATGGCCGATTGATTGGGCCCTCACCTTGATCAGCAGGGCGCAGTCGGGAGTCTCGCGAATCCTGGCCCGGGCCGTCAGCGGCGGGACGCGGCTGACGGTGCTCTCGAATCGTCAGCGCGACACGGTGTCAAAACTGATCGCCATTGTCGCAATCACGCCGTTCTTTCTGTTTGTCGTATTCCCCTTCTTCTGGATCGTCGTTACGGCGTTCAAGGGCGAATTGCAGATTCAGCAGCGCGTATCGCTATTCTGGCCCCAACCCTGGACGCTGGATCAGTTCGATTCGCTGCTGAACGGCACGAAGTTCACCACCTGGTTTGGGAATACCGTGATGGTTGCGCTGACGACGACCGTGATTTCGGTGGTGCTTGCCGCGATGGGCGGGTACGCCCTGGCCCGGCTCAAGTTTCGGGGCGCCGGCCTTATGACGACCGTGTTGCTGGTAACCTACTTGCTGCCGGCTTCGTTGTTGTTCATCCCGATGTACCGCATCCTGACCGGTCTCGGGGCCATCAACAATCATTACGCGCTCTTGCTCACGTACCCCACGTTCCTCGTGCCCTTTGCCACCTGGGTGATGCTGGGCTACTATCGCGGTATCCCGGAGGATTTGGAGGAAGCGGCCATGATTGACGGGGCAAACCGTTTCACCGCCTTCCTGCGCATCACCCTGCCGCTGGCGATGCCGGCCTTGCTCTCGGTGACCCTGATCGCTTTCACCAATGCCTGGAACGAATTTCTGTATGCCTATATCTTTCTGACCAGCGAGCGGCTCATCACCCTCCCGGTCGGGCTGCAGAAACTGGTCTTCGCCGACATCTACCCGTATGGTCAACTGATGGCCGCGTCACTGATCATGTCCATCCCGGTCGTTGCCCTGTATATCTTCGCCCAGCGTTTCCTGGTGGAGGGCTTGACCGCCGGAAGCGTCAAGGGATAGCTCAATCGAAGCCCAGCAGCTTTGCAAGATTTCCGCCTTTGATCCGCCCGCGTTCGGCGGCCGAAAACTGATCAAGGTGCGCGTCAATGATCTCCGGCGAGCCGCTGCCCCAGCACAGCCGGTCTGGGCCGAAGGCCTCAGCGACCCGCCGAACGAAGGGTTTGATATTCAAATAGAGCGGGTCGACGCTGGAGAGATAGCTCAAGCCGGAGATTTTCATCATCACGTTGTCGAAGCGCGCCAGATCGAGCATCTCGGCGAATTCGACCGGGGTGCCGAATTGCGGCTCGCCCAGGTGGTCGATCAGGATCGGCACGCCGGGGAAGGCGGCGATCGCGGCGCCGGCCTGGGCGGCGTAGTTTGGCCCGATGTGGAGCTCGACGATCAGCCCGAGCTCAGACGCCGCGCGCCACAACGCCCGCACGCCCACATCGGCGAACGTGTCAAGGTAATGCTGCTTGCCGCGATGGGCGTGCATTCGCAGTGCCACGATCCGCGGTTCGCGCTTGACGAGCTCGTTGACATTGCGGGGCGAGTCGGGGTCCTTCGGGAAGAAGTGGCACACACCGCGCACCCGGTCCGGCGCGCGGGCAAGACAGTCCAGCAGGAGCGCGTGGTCGCCAGCATAGGGTTCAGGTTGAACCAGCACCGCCCGGTCAATACCGTGTTGCCGCATTCGCCCCAGATAGGACGCAAGCGGATCGTCCTCCAGCATCCCGGGTTCGGGCACATACGCTGCCGCCGGGTGAAACGGGTAGCGCGCAACGTCCCGGCTGAACATATGGGCGTTCCACTCAACGATCAAATGCCCTCCAGGCGCGCGATGACCCGCCGCACGCGCAAACGGTTCATGCGAACCAGGTGGTCCCCGGATACTGATACTGGCGGGCCACGGTTTCGTCCAGTTCCAGCCCGATGCCAGGCCGGTCATTCAGGGTGATATAGCCCTCTTTGATGATGTCCTCTTTTTCGGCGATGATCGTGCTCCAGTAATCCCGGTGCAGCCAGTGGAATTCGAGCACCAGAAAGTTCGGCACCGTGCCGCACACGTGGGCCGAGGCCATCGTGCCGATGGGCGAGGAAACGTTGTGCGGGGCGAACGGCATGTAATAGATCTCGGCCATGTTCGCGATCTTGCGGCATTCGGACAGCCCGCCGCACTTGGGGATGTCGGGCATGATGATGTCGACCGCCTGCTGCTCGATCAGCTCGCGAAAGCCATGCCGCAGATACAGGTTCTCGCCGGCGCAGATCGGCGTCGACGAGGCGCGCTTGACCTCGCGCATGGCCGCGATATTCTCGGGCGGGACGGGCTCCTCCAGCCACAGCAGATGGAATGGCTCGAGATCCTTCACCAGGCGGATTGCGCTGCCCACGTCCAGGCGGGTGTGCACGTCGGCGGCCACGGCGCATTCTTCGCCGGCGGCCTGGGTGACCATCGCGACCAACTCGACCATCCGGTCGTGCTCCCATTCATCAGCCGTGTAGTTGAATGGGTCTTTGGGCACGCCATTCCGGCGCCGCTTGTCGCCGGTATAGGCCCCCAGATCCACGTCGATCTTGAGCGCGGTGAAGCCGCGCGCCAGCACGTCATCGACGACTTTCTTGATTTCGCCAAAGTCCATGCTCGGCTCGACCTGGCAGTCGGCGTAGACCCGGATCTTGTCGCGGAATTTGCCGCCCATCAAGTCATAGATCGGCGCTTTGAGCGCTTTGCCCTTGAGGTCCCACAGCGCGATCTCGATCCCGGTCAAGGCGGTGATCAGCGCCCCGGCAAAGCCGCCATCAAACACGTGCCGCCGGCGCAGGTCTTCGAAAATCGCGTCGATTTCAAAGGGGTCGCGCCCGATCAGCTTGAGGCGCAGCTCATGGATGATGGCAATCGCCTGCACGCCGCCGTGGACGCATTCGCCCGTGCCGGTGATCCCCGCGTCGGTCTCAACCCGGACCCACAGATGCATCCCGTGTCCAACGCTCGCCGCCGTCTTGATCGCTGTGATTTTCATGGTGTGGTTTTCCTACTTGTGTGTCTTGCGCCATTCCTCGTACTCGGCCCAGCCTTCGTTGTTGAGCGGATAGTATTTGGCCAGGCTGCCGCCCTCGGACAATCTGATCCGGCTGAAAATCTCCCAATCCTCATGGGCGCTGGCGTGTTCGAGCAAGAGCGAGGCCATCTGGGCCGGCACGATCACGGCCCCGTCGTCATCGGCGATCATGATGTCGCCCGGAAGCACCAGCACCGCGCTGCAGGCAATCGGCACGTTGTAGGCCCACGGGAACAGGCTGGCCTGCGAGGCAAAGTTAGGGGTGAAGCCGCGGGTCCAGATCGGAATGCCCATCTCCCGAATCTGCGGCCAGTCGCGAATGCAGCCATCGACCATGATCCCGATTCCGCCGCGGACCATGAAGTGGGTGATCAACATCTCGCCCATGCAGCCGGTATATGCGTCGCCAAAGGCCTGGACAGCCAGGATATCGCCGGGTTGCACGGTGCCGAACACCGACCACAATGCGCTTACGGTTTCGACATTCTTGTCATTCATGCCCCTTGCGACATCCTCTCGTTGCGGCATGAACTGCAGGGTGACGACCGGGCCGACCACTTTGGCGCCGGGCACGCGGGGCAGCGGACCCTGGATGAAGGTCTGCCGCACGCCCATCTTGTGCATCAATGCGCTGGCGGTTGCGCTCCCGACCTTGTAGAGCAACTTAATCAGGTCCGGATCGGGCCGGGCAAAGGACGGCCCGCTGATCGGCAGGGCTTGTGAAATCGCCGGAGCGGGCAAAGTGACGTCCAGATGATCTTCGGATCTCGCGGCCATCGGGTATTCTCCTTGTTGAACGTGGCAGTCAATATGCTAAAGGATTCTACGCACTTTTGCCGCAGCCGCGATGGCGGCGCCCAAGCTCGCACGCCGTCGCCCCGGCGGAAGCCGGGGTCCACAAGTACG
>JBDSIP010000484.1:0-4101 GCA_039917915.1 Thermoflexales bacterium | reverse complement strand
GACGTTGGTGAAGATCTTGAAGGCGCCGTTGACCCGGATGTCATAGCCATACGATGACACCCCGTAGCTGATCACGCCCTGGCGGACCGAGTGCTCCACGAATGGCTCGATCATGGCATGTTCGAGGGCCATGCGGCGAATCCAATTGTCCGGTTTGATGCCCATGAACTTGCTCCTGTTTTTGCGGCTGCGACGGCCTACATGCGATCCGGCGTGCTCATCCCCATCAGGCGCAGGGCGCGGGCCAGCGCAATCTGGGCTATCCGGCACAGTTTGAGACGCGGATAGAGCACGGCTTCGGGCGTACCCAGCACTCGGCAGGATTCATAGAACCGGCTGAAGGCCGTGGCCAGCGCCTGGGCGTAGGCGGTGAAGTGTTGCGGTTCGAGCTTTGTCGCGACCAATTCGACGATCTCGGGCAGTTCCAGGGCGCGCCGGATCAGGTCCAATTCGCCTGGCTCGCCCGGCAGCGGATAGTCGCTGGCCAAAGCGGCCTCGAGGTCGATCCCTTGCTCCTCGGCGGCCTTGCGCAGGATCGAGGCGATCCGGGCGTGGCCATATTGCACGTAGTAGACCGGGTTGTCGTTCTTCTGTTCTTTGACCAGATCGAGATCAAAGGTGAACTTGGTGTCAACAGAGCGCGAGAGCATGACATAGCTGAACGCGTCCACACCCACCTCGTCCACGACATCGTCGACCAGGATGGCGTTGCCTTTGCGCTTGCCCATCCGCACTTCGACCCCGCCGCGCATCAAGGTGATGAAGCGATAGATGATCAGTCGGATGGACCCCTCGGGCAGGCCCAGCACCCGGGCCGCGGCGTAGACGCGCGGCACATCGGCCTGATGATCCTCGCCCCACACGTAGACGGCCGGATTGAACCCGCGCTCAACGACTTTGTTCAAGGCATACGGGATGTCGCTGGCGAAGTAGGTCGCGCGGTCATCGGGGTTTGCGATGACCGCGGCGGACCGAATGATCACTGCCTGGATGGGCGCGGGTTTGCCCTTTTCGTCGGGCTCGTCCTCGCTCTCGGCGTACTCGTCGCTGGTTTTGCGTTTGCCCTGTCCGGCTCGGATCGGGCTACCGTCTTCGCTGAACCACAACGCGCCATCGTGCTCGATCAGCAGGCCTTTTGCGCGAAGCTCAGTCAGGGCGCGTTCGGTCCGTCCGCTGGTGTACAAGCTGCGCTCGCTGAAGAAATTGTCATAGTGGATGCCCAACCGGGTCATCGTCAGGCGGATGCGGGCCATGACCAGGTCGATGCCCATCCGGCCCAGCTCGCGTGTTGCCGCGTCGCGTTCCATCCCGAGGAAACGAGCCCCCTCGGCCGTCGCAAGCGCGCGCCCGACTTCCACCGCGTCCTCGCCGGCATAGCCCTTTTCGGGCAAGGGGACGTCCTGTCCCAGGGCCTGGGCATAGTGGCAGTACAGGCTTGCCCCAAACGCGCGGATTTGGGTGCCCGCGTCGTTGACGTACCACTCGCGGTGCACGGCAAACCCGGCCGCGTCGAGGGCGTTGGCCAGGGTGTCCCCGGTGACGACGTTTCGTCCCGTGCCGATTGTCGCGTAGCCGGTGGGATTGGCGCTCCCGTGCTCAACCTGGGCGGCGGCCCCGTGGCCCAGATCGATATCGCCCCAGCGGTCACCGGCCTGCAGGACCGTATTCACTTGCTGACCCAGAAACTCGGGTTTGAGCCGGAAGTTCACATAGGCGCTGGAGACTTCGACCGTGGCGATGTCACTGACGACATGTTTGGCGATACGCTGGGCGATCTGGGCGGGTGGCAGCCGGGCGATGCGGGCGAGCTGCATGGCCACGGAGCACGCGTAGTCGCCCAGCTCGGGCCGGGGGTGCATCAGACCGATCTCGGGGATGTCAAACTGAGGCAGATCACCGGCGGCCTGAGCGGCCGTGATGGCGTCCGCCATCTGGCGGGTCAGAATATCTCGAATCATGATGTCGGGCTCGCAGCCCGATTATAGGCAACGGCCGGTCTCAGGCCGAGTGACTGCCCTGATGCGGGTCGTCAGGGTCTATCCCCATATCGTTTGGCGTATTTGCAGGGTATTTGTCTGCATCGCTGCCGTGCAGTTGATACGGCACATCGGTTACCACGATCCGGTCATGGCGCTGCAATTCGCTCATAATGCCAAGCGCGTTGTTGGCGTGCAACATTTTGGCCATTGAGGTGTCCATCACGAGTTGACCCATGACGACGTGGACAAACCCGTTCGGGTCAAGGTCGCGTTCTTTTAGGACAAATTCTACAATTGGCTCGGTCAGCCGGCGATAGGGGGATGCGATGATATGCAATTCACCCTCGCCGATACGCTCATGCCACTTCAACTGGACGATGTCGGCTTTGGTCGGGCTGATCGCGATATGGGCGGCCAGCCACGGATGACCGATTGACTTGGCGAACTCGACAAGTTTATGGGTGCCTCGATGCACGTCATCGACCAGGATGATGGTCCGCATCGGGCGAGTGGTGGGCCGGGTCATTTCATACTTGGTGCTCAGGATCCGGGCGACATTCTGGTAGTGCACATGGGTGCGGTGGAATGTATACACGAGCGCCGGGATCACGATGATGATGATCCACGCGCCCTCGGTGAATTTGGTGATGGCGAACACGACCGCCACGATCGAAGACATGATGGCCCCTACAAGATTGAGCAGGCGTTTGCCCTGCCAATGTGGATCCTGAATCTGCGACGAGGCGGCGGTGCGCATGATCTCGCCCTTCTTGAGCCGACCCGCCCGTGTCCAACGGGCAACCATCCCGAACTGGGACAGGGTGAAGCTCATAAAAACGCCGATGGCATACAGCGGAATGAGGCGGGTCACCCGCGCGTCAAAAATGACAATCAGCGCGATCGCGGCCAGCGCGAGCACGCCGATGCCGGTATTGTAGGTAAGCTTGTTGCCGCGATTGGTGAACCAGCGCGGGATAAAGCCGTCGGCCGCAACCTGGGCCGACAAAAGCGGGAACGCGTTGAAGCTGGTGTTGGCCGCCATGATCAGGATGACGGCCGCGGCAGCGATCAACATGAAGTAGCCGAGCGAGTTGCCAAAGACGGCGCTCCCAATCTGGGAGATGACGGTGGGAAACTCGGCCGGCACGACTTGCACGGCCTGGGCGATGAGGGTGATCCCGAGAAATGAGCTGCCGAGGATGACGCTCATGACCAGCAAAGTGTCGGCCGCATTCTTGCCGCGCGGTTCCTTGAACGAGAGCACGCCGTTCGATATCGCCTCGACCCCGGTGAGGGCCGTGCAGCCATTACTGAACGCCCGCAAGATGATGAGCAGGCTCAAGTTTTCCATCGCGTGCTGGGCCGCCTCGACTCCAGTGACAGTCGCCAGCGTACCGTTCAGCCATTGCACCAAGCCCGAGATCAGTGTGATGGTCACCGTCACCAGAAAAAAATAGGTTGGAATCGCGAAAACGGTCCCAGACTCTTTCACGCCCCGCATGTTGATGAGGGTCATAACCACGACAAGCAGCGCGGCAAGCTCCCAGCGGTAGTTCACCAGCCCCGGAATTGCCGAGGCGATTTGCTCAACGCCGTTCGAAACACTTACCGCGACTGTCAGAACGTAGTCGGTGAGCAATGCCGCGGCGGCGACCATGCCCGCGGTTTTCCCCAGATTGTCTTTGGCGACGATGTATGCCCCGCCGCCGTTCGGATAGGCGAAGATGGTCTGCCGGTACGATAGCGTCAGAACGATCAGCAGCCCCACGATCACCAGGGAGATTGGGATAGACAGCACGAAGGCGCTTGTCCCAACCAGGGCCAGGACGAGCAGGATTTCCTGGGTGGCATACGCGATCGACGACATGGCGTCGGAGGCAAAGACCGCCAGGCCAACCCGCTTGGAGATCGCCTGATGCGACGCATCGGCGGTTGCCAAAGGTTTACCGAACAAAAGGTCCAACAGGGAAGTGCGCGTGACTTTCATGGATACAGCTTTACGATGCCTTGGATACCAGTCGAAGGTTAGTTCGTACGTTTACGTTTCGGACGAGCATCTGCAACCGGCGTGGCTTGCAGGGGGCGCTTTTGCCAAGCTTTTTAACAATAACCGCGGGATTAT
>JBDSIP010000483.1:0-4455 GCA_039917915.1 Thermoflexales bacterium | reverse complement strand
AGGGCCCGTCGGTGCCGATCAGCACGCCAAAGTCCTTCATCCGGTTGGCGACATAGGACGCCTGAGCCGGCGCGGGCGCGCGGGTCTCCCGATCACGCACCAGCTCCACTCCCAAAAAGAGCCCGGCTCCGCGCACGTCGCCGATGACGGCGTGGCGCTCCATCAACCGGAACAGCCCGGCCAGCAAGCGCGCGCCCACCACGGCCGCGTTGCGCTGCAGGCCCTCCTCCTCCACGACCTCCAGGGTGGCCAGGGCAGCCGCGCAGGCTGCGGTGCTCCCGCCAAAGGTGCTGAAGAACTCCATCCCGTTGTCAAAGGCCGCCGCGATTTCGGGGGTGGTGATGACCGCCCCCATCGGATAGCCGTTGGCGATCGGCTTGCCCAGCACAACGATATCCGGCACGACCCCGTAGCGCTCGAAGGCCCAGAACGTGTCGCCGGTCCGGCCAAAACCGGTCTGGACCTCGTCGGCGATGCAGACACCGCCGACGGCCCGCACCGCGGCGTACACCCCGTCAAAGAAGCCCTGCGGCGGAATGACCTGCCCGCCCACGCTGGGGAAGGTCTCGGCGATGTAGCCGGCAATCCCCCGCCCGCTCGCGCGTACGCCGGCGATCACCTCGGCCACCCGGGCGGCAAATTTCGGCCCGGCCGCCGGATCGGGAGCCCTGAACTCGCCCCGATACGGATCCGGGATGGGCGAGGCATGCACCCAGTCGGGCGCGCCCGTGCCGCCGGGGCCGTTGTGCTTGTACGGGCTGATGTCGATCAGGCTGTTGGTGTGGCCGTGATAGGCGGCGTCCATCACGATCATGTCGCGCTGGCCGGTCCTGGCCCGGGCCAGGCGCAGGGCAAGCT
The DNA here is from genome assembly GCA_039917915.1 of Thermoflexales bacterium. GTDB lineage: Bacteria > Chloroflexota > Anaerolineae > J036 > Brachytrichaceae > Brachythrix. Next base: position 3,597 of record JBDSIP010000483.1, on the reverse strand, counting down.
CGTTGGCCTCGCTGCCGCTGGCGGTGAAATAGCACACACTCAGCGGGGCCGGCAGCAGGCCGGTCAGCCGCTCCGCATAACGCAGAATTCCCTCGTGTAGATAACGCGTGTTTGTGTTGAGCACCGCCAGTTGCTCGGCGACGGCGCGGGTCACTTTGGGGTGGCTGTGCCCGACGTGGGGGACGTTGTTGTAGGCGTCGAGGAAGCGCTGCCCGCCGACATCGTAGAGCCACTGCTTCCAGCCCCGCACAATCTGGAGCGGCTCGCAATACGACAGGCTGAGGTTGCCGCCCAGGCGGGCTTTCCGGGCCGCCAGCAGCGACGCGTTGCTGGCCGGCGGGGCCGGGAAGAGGGACTCGGGCACCTGGGCGATCAGGTTCGGGTGGGGGCACACGCTCAGCCAGATCGGGCGCTGGCTGGGCAGGCACGAACCGATGAAGTCGCCCCGTTTGTCGAGCATGTCCAGGATGACCTGGAAGTGCAGGTGCGGCGGCCAATTGCCGTTGATCGGGTAGTTGCCAAAGGCGGCCAGCTTGTCGCCGGTCTTGAACGCCTTGCCCACATGCAACCCGTCGAGCGAGTCCAGGCTGAGATGTCCGTACAACGTAAAGAACTTCAGCGGGCCGGCGGCGTCGGCGACGCTGTGCTCGAGCACAATGCACGGGCCGTAGTCGTAGTCGGCGGCGTTGTTGGCAAAGCTATGCACGACCCCGTCGAGCGGGGCGTAGACGGCGGTCCCGGCGTCCATGAAGACGTCCAGCCCGATGTGGACAGTCCGCCACTCATGCCGGTCGTTGCCGCGATGGCGGAAGGCCTCGCTGCCGTAGACCGGCCGGGCGTGGTCGTAGCCGCCGATCGCGGCCACCGCCCCGGCTTGTTTGATGCGCTTCCAGATCCGCTCGGTAAATCCCTCGGCATCGGTCATGTCGGCGGGGGTGCCGATCTCCAGGCTGCCCACGCTCCAATCGGTGTAGATCAGCGGGGCGGTCTTGAGGTCGGGCTCGACCACCCGGCTGAACTCGGGCTGATGCGCGCGCAGCCAGGCCGTTACCCGCTCGGACAGCGGGTGGGCGGGATAGCCGCAGGCGGCCCGATAGGCGTAGAGCGGGTAGTTGGCCGGCCCGGCCGAGAGCGCCCCGAGCAGCGCCCAGGCCAGCTTCTCGCTGATGCTGAGATAGGCATTGCAGGGCTCGACTGTTTTCTGGTAGGCCGAGTTGGTCACACTCACGCACAGGCGCATACAGATCAGGCTGTGCAGGACCGCGAGATCGGCCTCGCTGAGCGGCAGGGCGGCGTGGTATCCGGCGATGAGGCGGCAGATCCCGGCGATCGGATCGCGCAGGCCCATCGCGGCATAGGCGGCCGCGATGGCCAGCTCGGCGATGACGTTGGTCCGGCACATGTCGCCGAAATCGATCACGGCCGTGACCCGGCTTTCATTGACGATGATGTTGTAATCGTTGGCGTCGTTGTAGATCACGGCCTGGCGCAGGCCGTCCATGGCTGGACGGACGCGGGTCTCGAAGTCCGCCAGCCAGCGCTCGACGATGGCGCGCTGGCCCGCGTCGTCGATATGGCCGACGTAGTCGCGGATCCAGCCGGCCTGGCGCAGATCCCATTTGAGGGCGCGATGGGCGGCCGGGTGATCGAAGTCGGCCAGGCCGCGGTCGAGGGCGCCCAGCACGCCGCCCAGGCTCTCCAGCAGGGCCATCGAGTGCGGGTTAACCCGCGCCCACAGCGTGCCCTCGAGATAGGTCAGCATGCGGGCCAGGTGGGCCTGCCCCTGCCCGCTGGTGACCGTGATGATGCTTTCCCCGCCGCGGGCCGGGATGGCCCGCTGCAAGCCGAGCTCGGGCTCGCGTCGGGCGAGATGGGCGAGGGCGGCGTGCTGCATTTCCAGCGCGCCGCGCTCCTCCTCGACCCCGGCGATCTTGAGGACGTAGCTCGCCCCCTCGGCATCCACCCGGAAGTTGAGGTCGCGCTCGCCGGGAAGCGGGCTGATGACGCCATCGAGGCCAAACTGGCCCTGGGCGATCCGGGCGGCGTCGGCGAGGCTGAAGGCAGGCGGCGGGTAATGAATGGTGGGCATGAGCGGGAGGATTTTAGATCACGGAGGACACGGAGGCTGCGGATTGCGCGGAAGGTCCGGCCCCGTCTGAATCACCGATGCGGAGGATGACGCGGATTGCACGGAAGGCTGCCGCGCTGGGTAGGGGCGGTTCGCGAACCGCCCCTACCGCACAAACGTTATGCGCCGCGGAACCGAGACCCCGAACCGCTGGTCATCCCGCGCGAAAGCGAGGTCCCGCCGGCGCTGTCTGAATCACGGATAGACATTGGGGCTGCGGATTGCACGAAAGGGCTCGTGGCGGCAGCAGGTCACCGTCGCAAACACCTGTCAACCCACGCACAAGCGCAAGTCCATCAGCACCCCCCTCAACACCGTCATCCCACGCGAAAGCGTGGGATCCACAAGTAACGTCATGAAACACGCGGAATGACGGCGCAGGGAGTGGAACCCACCTCAACGCCGTCCTCCCACGCTTTCGCGCGGGATGACGGCGGTTAAGGATTGCGCGGATCATCCTCCCCCGGATTGCAAGAGCCTCTCCGCAACATCCGAGTCATCTTCCGAATCCGCGATTCAGACAACTGTAGCTCCTGCCGTCTGAATCACCGAGAACACGAACTCTGCGAATGACACGAACAGACTCCGCCCGATGAAACTTAACGCATCCGGGGCATCCGGGGCATCCGTGTTCTCCATGATTCAGACCGGCGCCGCGAGGTTGCCCGAGTCATCTTCCGCATCCGTGATTCAGACAATTGCTCTGCGGTCTAATACCCCGCATGTCCTTTGCCGCTCTGTATTCCCGGCATGCCCTCGCCAGTTTTGACAAGCAGGTCTACCTCGAGGCCATGCTCGGCCGCAAGCGCTGGTCGTTCGACGCTCACCGCGGGACGCTCATCTTCGAGGACGCCCACGATCAGGAGCTCGAGCTGGCCGTCCAGGTGCTCGGGACTGAGTCCGACGAGGATGCCAGTTGGCTGTGGGCGTGGGCCAACCCCGCGGCTGGGCTGCCGGCACGCATGCTGGCCGCAGCAGGGGAGCTCAAGACGTTGGGCGAGCAGGATGGCATCCCCGAGCTCAGCCAGGCCGAGGTCGCCTTTGGCCCGGGCATCGACGCCGGGCGGATCGCGGCAGTCGCCAGCGGCGTCTGCCGGGCCGGCTGCTTCTATCGCGCCGCCTACCCCGGCGGAGCCATCTTCATGCTGGTCAAGGACGCCAAGTTCCGCCGCTTTGTCACCCGCCCGCTCCCCCGCATCAAGCGCATCCTGCCTATGTTCCTGTCCGACACCCCAGTCGAGGATGCCCAGAGCTTCTATCTGCACTACCTGGCCTTCTACCGCCTCACGGTCAAAGTCGAGGGGACGCGGGTGACCGCCACCCTCGGCAGCGCCGAGCCGCTGGTCGCCCTCTTCGACCGGGCCGGCCGCCGGCTGCTGAGCATCAGCGGCGGCGACTCGCCGCCGAGCAAGCTGGATGTGCTGCGCCCGTAATATCTGGAAGCGACAACCCCCGGCTTCGCCGGGGGT
>JBDSIP010000482.1:0-3744 GCA_039917915.1 Thermoflexales bacterium | reverse complement strand
CAAAGCCGGCGCGCCGGCCGCCCCGCGGGATGTGCCAGACTGGGTCGAGACCCAGACCGCCTCGGCTGCCCCGGAGCCCGACGAGGCCGAGCATGCTGCGTATGTCGACAGTCTCATCGCGCCCGCGCCCCTGCCCGCCCCCGAGAAACTTGTTTTTCAGCGGGCCGAAGATGATGACGCGGCTGAGATCGTCTCGACCGAGCCCCTGGCCTGGGAGAGCGCGGCGGGGGAGGCAGCCGACGAGGTCAACGAGCCTGACGATCCGCTGCCCGACTGGCTGCGCGACTTGCGCGAAATGCGGCCCGAGGGCGAAACCGCCGACGCCGAACCCTTTGATATCGAACCACCCCCGTATTCGATCGAGCGCGCGCTGGGCGGCGGGATCGAAGCGATCGGCGAGGCCGAGGGCGAGCCCGGGGTCACGATGGAGGCCGCGACCGATGCCGCGGCGGTTCCGCCCGATCTGCCTGCTCCGCCCAAACCGCCCAGGGGCCGTAAGCCCAGGCAGGCCGCGCGAGAGAATGTGACTTTGGGGAGCTCCCCTCCGGTTGCGGATGAGGATGCGCTTCCATCGTTGGACGAGATGGCGCCGGCGGTGTCCCCTTCCGCGCCTGAGGCGGAAACGGCCGAGCCGCCGCCTGCGCCGGAACCTGTTATCGTGCCCGAGCCTGAACCCGAGCCGTTTGAGGGCGAGGATGACGCGCTGGAAATCCCCGAGAGCGTGACCGCCCCCGCGCACGGCGAGATCGCGCCGCTGGAGTGGGTGCCGGCCGGGGATGGACCGCCGCCCTCGGCCACGCCGGTCGTCCCGCCAAAACGCCCAACGCCCAAACGCAGCATGCCGCTCCCGACCCCGCCCAAGGGGAAAGCCGCGCCAGTCATCTCTCCAGCGGAGCCCGCGGCGGTTGCCCCGGCGGCGCCCGAGCCCGTACCCGTGGATGCGCCGAAGCGCGCCAAAAAAGACAAGAACGGGAAGGGCAAAGGCAAAGGCAAAAAGGAGGTCATCGAGCTGGATGACGATGGGCTGCTCGAACTTGCCCGCATCTCGGTCGTCGAGCAGGACTTCGACCGGGCCGAGCGCTATTTTGCCGATTTCATCACCCGCGGGCGGCGGGTGGACCGAGCCCTGGCCGATCTCGAGGAGATTACCCAGACCCGCCCGCAACTCTGGCGCTACTTCGAATTACTGGGCAAGCTGCACACCCGCAAGGGGCGGGTGGCTGATGCCCTGGCCGCCTACCAGCGCGGGCTCGAGCGCATGCGTTAACGATCACAAAAGTTGGCGCGGGCTGTAGGCGCGGGCTTCAGCCCGCGCTTCGGTTACAACGGGAAAGGTATACCTGTGCCCTTGTGTTTAGGCACGATGTAACCTGTCCGCGGACTGAAGTCCGCGGCTGAAGCCCGCGCTTCGGTTACAACGGGAAAGGTATACCTGTGCCGTTGTGTTTGGGCTCGATGTAACCTGCCCGCGGACTGAAGTCCGCGGCTACAGCCGGGCGTTCAGCTTCTCGAAATGCTCCTGATGATGATCGTAGGTCGCCAGGAGGAATTCCGCGATAGCGTGTCCCTTCAGCCAGGCATAACGGTCCGAATCCAGCAGGTCGCGCTCGGAAATCCCTTCGGCCGCATCCAGCGCGCGATGAAATCCGTCTCGCCAGTTTTGATGGACTGTTGACCATGGCTGGCCTTGGTTGGTCTGGTAGATCCAGGCGTTGATGCGCTCGGTGACCCCCTCTGAATCGTCCATCGGGTCGACGGGCCACGCCGGGTACTCCGGCTCGCGGTCGAGCCGGACCGCGTCCAGACGAGCGCGGGTGCGCTGTTGCCAGGCCCACAGGTGGGCGAGCTCGTCCTTGATGGACCAGAGGGCCGGCGCTTGTGGCGCGTTAAGCCGCGTCTCGCTCAGGCTGGCGAGCAGATTTTCCCACTGCTCGAACTGCTCGCGCAACGCAGCCAGAATGTGGTTTTTCATGATCATGTTTGCCTTCACCTCCCAACTGATTTGTTAATGTGTCTTCGATTGTCAACCCGCTTGCAGCCACCATTTTAGAATCTCCCGGGCATAGTCATCCCACGCCTGCCCGGTCGTATCAATAACCAGGGTCGGCAGACGGGTGAGGGCCAGCGCGTCCAGTCTGCGCTGCTGCGAACGGGCGATAGCAGTCAGCGTCGCGTCACGCGAGCCGTAGTGGGCGAGCATCCCTTCGGTCCACTCCGTCCCCCGGCGATCAGCCCGTTCGAGCGAACGCTCTGCCAGCGCCGAGGGGTCAAGGGTGAGCAGCACGCTGGCGCAACCCAGGCGCTCAAGTGCGCGCTCGTAAACCTCGTACAGTTCCCAATCGGGCAGCAGGGCGTAGTACGACAGGTGAAAGCGCTCCAGGACAAAACGAGCGTCAGGCGCCGCTCCCGACTCACGCTCGAGGGCAGCCACGACACGGTCGAGGCGCCACGCGTGTCGGGCCGGGGGGCCGCCCAACTGAGCGATCTCATCCATCACGTCGCCCAGGGTGTCCTCCTCGGAGATGACCCGTCCCGGGCCGAGGCGCGCCGCGAACTCGGGCTGGCGCCCCAGCGCCCGCAGCGTCTCAGATTTCCCGGCCCCGGTTACGCCCTCGATGATCAGAATTCGCATGTGACGTCTGTCTTCGGTCTATACCTCAACCACCAGCCCGTCGTAGGCGGCTTCATAGCCATGCGCCGCCGCCCAGGCCGACAGCTCGGGATGGGGCGGGTTTCCTTCGTGGGCGATGTGGGTGGCGAACACCCGCCCGCCCGGGCGCAACAGGCCCTCGGTCCGCATTCGCACAACGTATTCAGCCACCTGATGCGCGCCCAGATGGCCGTCGGCGGGCTGATCCGGCCCATAGGTGTGGTCGAGGACGACCGTATCGAAGGCCAAACCCAGGCGGTGAAAGCCCTGCCAAACGCCTTCGGAGAGGGTGGCCGTGTCGGTGCCATAGAAGAGCGCCCGGCCGCCGGCTTCGACCGCATACAGCAGCGAGCCCATGGCCGGGTCGTGGTTGGCCGGGAAACCCGTGACGCGGTAACGCCCGGCGGTGAAGTGCGCGTAGGGCGCGACCGTGTTGAAGCGCACATTTAAGCGTTGGGCGTTTTCAGGGTCAAGGATCGAGCCCGGCTCGAAGTCGCGGGCGACCGCCCAGGCCAGGCGCTGCAGAGTCTGGGCCGAGGCGTGAAAGCCCATGAGGGGTGTGCCGCGGGTCCCATACTCGGCGCTGCGCGAAAGCAGGTGGGCGGCGTCGAGGTGGTCGGAATGCGGGTGGGTCTGGATGCAGTCGCGGACATGCGCGAGGCTGAGCCCGAAGGCGTGGCAGGCTGTGTGGACGTCCGGGCCGAGGTCAATCAGCAGGTCATCGTCGACGAGGGCGGCGCTGCGCCGGCGCAAGCTCGGCCCGCCCAGGGCGCGGGCGCGCACGCAGTTGTCGCAACTGCAGAAGGCTTCGGGGAAGGCGTCGGCGGCTGAGGTGCCAAGGAAGGTGAGGCGCATGGGTGAATTATGAATGAAGTAGGCAGAATGCAGAAATGGATGGGTTTGCCCGTGTTTGCGCCCGCCTATCGGACCCGTCGCCCGCGCCGACACCGGCACCCGAAAAGGTGCAGGCTAAAAGTCAGGCGGGCGCATGAGCCCCAAGATCGTCCTCAACCTGGGCGGGTGCTGGGCGCCACGGTGACCCTGCATGATGAGGATGTTGCACGATGAAGACGATCGATCTCAAGAAAAACCTG
>JBDSIP010000481.1:0-6184 GCA_039917915.1 Thermoflexales bacterium | reverse complement strand
GCCCGCCGCTCATCTGGCGCATTTTGCAGGCTTGGTTGAAGATCTGGTCGGCAGCCACCCAGGCGAAATCCATAAACATGAGTTCCGCCATTGCGTGTTTGCCCATCATCGCCAGACCGACGGCCGCCCCGATAAAGCCGCTCTCGCTGATGGGGGTCTCACGCACGCGCTCTTCGCCAAAGCGGGCCATCAGACCCTCGGTCACTTTGAACACGCCGCCGTAGACGCCGATGTCTTCGCCCATGAGCAGCACATTCGGGTCGCGTTCCATCTCCTCGGTCAGCGCTTCGCGCAGGGCCTGGGCGTAGGTTAGTTCTCGCATCATCTCTCCTCGGAGTGCCCGCCTGGCCAACTCCGGGATCGATATCCCCGGCGGAGCCGGGGATATCGATCCCGGAACTTGCCCGGTGGGTTATCAGTTCTGCGCACTGTGCTCGAAGACATCGACGAAGATTTCGCTGATGTCGGGGAACGCGGAGCCGCTGGCGAAGGCCGCCGCATCGACGACGGTGGCGTCGGCGCCCGCCGAAATGGCGTCCAGTTCGGCCTGGGCCACGCCGCGGGCCAGCAGCTTGTCATGGGCCAGCCGGATGGGGTCGCGCTGGGTGCGCCATTCCTCCACTTCATCCTTGCTGCGGTAGATCTGCGAATCGCCGATCATGTGGCCGACCAGCCGGTAGGTCTTGGCCTCAATAAAGGTCGGCCCTTCGCCGCGCCGGGCGCGCGCGACGGCCTCGCTCACGGCGGCGTGCATGGCCTCAACGTCATTCGCGTCCACAATCGTGGCCGGCATCCGATACGCGGCGGCTCGCTCGGCCAAATCCTTGTTGGTCGTGGTCTTGCCGATGGGCGTCATCTCCGAGTACAGGTTGTTCTCGCAAATGAAGATGGCGGGCACCTTCCAGATCGCGGCCAAGTTCATCGCCTCGTGCGTCGCGCCCTGGTTTGCCGCGCCGTCGCCGAAGAACACCACCGCAACCCGATCGAGCCCATCCAGTTTTCCGGCCAGGGCCGCGCCGACGACGGTGGGCAGGCCCCCGGCCACAATGGCGTTGGCCGGCAGGATGCCCTTGCTCATGTCGGTCCAGTGCATGCTGCCGCCCTTGCCCTTGCAGCACCCTGTGACGCGCCCCAACATTTCGGCCATGGCCGCCCGCGGCGAAATACCCTTGGCCAGGGCATGCCCGTGGCCGCGGTAGTTGGTGATGAGCAAATCGCTGTCGCGCAGGGCCAGCGCCGTGCCCGCGGCCGAGGCCTCCTGGCCAATCGACATATGCAGCGAGCCGCGCACCTGGCCCTGCATAAACAGCTCCTCGCACTTGCGCTCGAACGCGCGCGCGAGGCACATCCGGCCATACGCATCTTTCAATTGTTCAGTCGTTAATCCCATGGCGGGTCACCTCTTTTCCTGTCCAGGAGCTCACCTAAAAATATCCGGCGAGATCACAATCCCCGCGCTTCGCGCGGGGATTGTGATCTCGCCCCCCATTTCAAGGATGACTTCTCGTGTTTAAAACGGCATCGGTCATCCGCGCCGCGAGTCCGGTGTAGCGCGCCGGATCGAGCAGCGTGTCGATCTGAGCGGCCGTCAAGTGGCTGGCGACGGCCGGGTCGGCGAGCAGCAGTTGGCGGAACGGGGCATCGTGCTCGATGGCGCGCATTGCGCATTCGTAGACGATGTCGTGGGCAGTCTGCTTGCCCACAAACTGGCCCAGCGCGAACATCACGGCCTCGGACATCATCAAGCCCTGCAGCGCGTCGGCATTCCGGCGCATGCGCTCGGGGTGCACGCGCAGGCCACGCAGCACGCGCAGGGTCAGGCTCATGGCCCCGTCGGTCAGCACGCACAGCTCGGGCACATACGCCCACTCCATGTGGTTGTAGGTCCAGTCGCGCTCGTGGGCGACGATCAGGCCATCCAGCGCATTCCGGGACTGGCTGAACGACAGGCGGGCCAGCGCGACGATGGCCTCGCACAACATCGGGTTGCGCTTGTGGGGCATGGTGCTGCTCCCAACCTTGCCCTCGTTGAACGGCTCTTCGACCTCCCAGACCTCGGTCTTCTGCAGGGCGATGATCTCGGCCGCGATCTTGCCGCAAGTTCCGGCCAACAGGGCCAGCACGTTGGCGAACTCGGCGAAGCCATCGTGGGCGACGTGCCAGGTGATGGGCGAATTCGCCAGGCCGAGCAAGGCCATCATCCGGGCGCGCACAGCGAGGCCATCCGCGTTGAAAGAGGCCAGCGTGCCGACCGCGCCGCCGAATTGCCCGACCAGCAGGCGCGGCTTACAGTCGTCGAGTCGGGCGCGGTGGCGTCGAAGTTCATCCAGCCAGACCGCCACCTTGAATCCAAAGGTGATCGGCAGGGCGTGCTGGCCGTGGGTGCGCCCGGCCATCAACGTGTCGCGGTGTTTCCGCGCCAGTTCAGCCAGCACGGCTTCAAAATCGGCCAGGCGCCGCTCGACGATAGCGACGGCGTCCTTGCACTGTAGGACGACGGCCGTGTCCATGATGTCCTGGGTGGTTGCGCCGTAGTGGATGTACTCGCCGGCATCGCCCGCGCAGGCGTCCTTGAATACCCGGATCAGCGGCACGATCGGATGCAGGGTCAGATCGATCTGGGCCTTCATCCTGGCCGTGTCCATCAGCTCTGCCCGGCCTTTGCGGGCGATCTCCTCGGCCGCCCAGGCGGGGATCACCCCGAGCTCGGCCTCGGACCGGGCCAGGGCCACCTCGACATCCAGCCATTTCTGGAGCAACGCCCGATCCTCGAAGATCGCCCGCATTTCATCGGTGCCGTAGAGGTCCTTGAGAAAGACGGAGTCGGTGATGTGCGAGGCCATGGAAATGCGCGGTCTCAGCCGGCCGGGATACCAAGCGTCTTCAGCTTCGCGTTCAGGTTCACTTTCGCCTGTTGGATGAGGCTGACGGGCAGATGCTCGATCATCAGCCAGCCGTTCGCTTGATTTTTGCTGGCCTCGGTCAGGAGCGTGGCCCAGTCCATTAAACCGGTGCCCAGGACGGTCTCGGAGATATGCGCCACGAGCCGATCCTCGAGGTAATAGTCCTTGAGGTGAATGGTGTCGGCGAACGCTCCGAGCAGGGCGAACTGCTCGCGGATCATGGGGGCCGGATGGAAGGCGGTCCGCAGGTCGGTCACAAAGTTGCACACGTCGATGTTGACCCGCATGTTCAGGGCGCCCGTTCGGTCAATCACGCGCCGGATCGTCTGGGCCGTGTCCAACGTGCTGGTTTGATGCACCTCGAGCACAACGTTCAGACCCTGATCCTGGGCGATCACCGCAAGTTCGGTCAGGCTCCCCACCAGCCGGTCCTCGGTCTGCGGCAGGTAGTTGTCGGGATGGGGCCACCAATCGCCGCGAGGATTGAGACTGGTGGGCCGCACCCCGACGCCGGGCACGCCGAGCCTGGCGGTGAGCGCGCAGATCTCGCGCACCTGGGCGATGCCGGCTCGGCGCACGCTCTCGTCCGGCGAAATGATGCACGGGTATTTGCCCCACAGTTGCAGCCAGGCAAGGCCCTGGTCGGCGACATGCCCGCGCGCGGCGGCGATCGTCGCTTCTGAAATGCTCTCGGCCGGGACGTTGATGTGGGCGCCGATCCCCTTGAAACCGAGTTCCGCGATGAAGCGCGCGTTCCCGTAGGTGACGTCGCGCAAGTCGGTGTTGAATACGCCCTGGACGGCAATCTTCATATCTAATTCTCCCCGGCGCTCGTGTATCCCGCCCTATTCCTCGCCGACTTCTTCGGGCTCGCCTGGCCCGACTTCGATGAGCCCCGCTCCGCGCCGGCGCGCCCACGAGCCGGCCTTGGCCGCTTTGCTGGGTCCGTCGACCGTCAGTTGGGCAAGTCGGGCCTCGTCAAACTCAATTCCGAGGCCGGGCCGATCGCTCAGGGTAATCCAGCCGTCGACGATCTCGTGTTTGCCGATCAGGCCGTCGCCGCGCCCGAGCATCGCGCACTCCATCATGATGTGATTGGGAATCGCGGCCGCGACGTGAGCCATGTAATGCGCCGCGCAGTTCATCAGGGATATGGGCAGGTCGAAAGCGTAGGCGAGGTCGGCCACCATCAACGCGCCGGTGATGCCGGCGCTGCGCGATCCAACTTCGATCACGTCGGCGGCCTTGCCCGCGATGAGCGGGGTGAACTCGCTGATGTCATCCAGGTTCTCGCCGGTGGCGACGGCGGCCCGCACGCCGTTTGAGACCTTGCGCAACCCGTCCACATCCCAGCGCCGGGCCGGCTCCTCGGCCCAGAAAATGTCGAAATGCTTCTCATACTCGCTCAGGATGCGGATGGCCTGTTTGGGCGACCAGTACTCGTTCGAGTCGACCATCAGCACGGGTGTCTTGCCCGACTTGGCCAGCGCGTCGCGCATGATCCCGATCCGGCGCAGGTCGGAGGGCAGGTCGAGCCCGACCTTGAGTTTGCCGGCATTCACGCCGCGGGCGGCCATGCTCTCGTAGTAATCGCGCAGTTCATCGTCGCTCAGGCACAGCTCAATGCCGCTGGCGTAGGCGCGCACGCTGCGGGTCGAGGCGCCGAGCGTCTTCCACAGCGGCTCGCCGTTCAGCTTGGCCTTGATATCCCACAGCGCGATATCGATGGCGCTGATGGCCCCGTTCACCAGGCCGCGATTGCCGCCCTTGAACGTCGTGTCCATCATCCGCTTCCAATGCCCGCGCACGCCGCGCGGATCGCGGCCCACGAGCTGATCGTCGACCAGGCCTGTGATGTGGCTGCGCAATCCCGGGGAGGAGAGCGCGACGCCGGTCACACCTTCATCGGTGTCGAGTTGGACGGCCAGCCCCGCCATCCGGTCGTAGCCGACCGGGTTATTGGCGTCAGCGATGCGCCGCCTGAGCTGGATCTCGTAAGGCCGCGCCCGCACGCCGGTGATCTTCATCGGGTGTGCAGCGCGCCGCGGACGTAGTCTGCGTCGTCGCTCATGAGCCAGGCCATCAGCTTGCCGACGCCCTCCGGATCCCCCAGCTTGGCATTGCCATGCGAGCCGGGCCTCCCAAACAGGCGCAGCTCTTCCTCGACCACGGCCAGCTTCATCCGGGTGGCGATGCTGCCCGGGTGCACAACGTTGACCCGGATGTTATCGTCGGCCAGTTTGGCCTGCATGGTGATGCCAAGGCTGCTGACGCCGCCCTTGCTGCTGCCGTAGGCATACGACGAGCTGGCGCCGTAGGCGGCGGCCGATGAAGTCAGCACGATCGCGCCCTTGCCGGCCTTCTTCATGAGCGGGACGGCGTATTTGGCGCACATGAAGCCGCCGGTCACGTTCACGTCGTAGACCTGGCGGAACATCTCGGGGGTGAATTCCTCAATGGTCAGAAAGGCGCCCTTGAGGACGCCGGCGGTTTGCACCAGGCCGTGCAGGTGGCCGCCGTTTGCGCCGATTTTGGCAAACGCAGCCGCCACAGACGTCTCATCCGTCACGTTGACCTGGATGAAGGTCGCCTTGATGGCCTCGGCCGTCGCCTGGCCATCGGCCGCGTTGTAGTCCAGAACGAAGACGGCCGCGCCACGGGCCGCGCAAATTTCGGCCGTCGCCTTGCCGATTCCGGTCGCGCCGCCGACGACGGCGATCACTTTGTTTGTCAAGTCCATAGGAGCGCCCATCATTTTTCTCCGGAAGAGATCCACCGCAGTTTCGCCGCGGAGGATCTCTTCCGGAGAATGCTCGAGGAAGTGGCGGTTACTTCAGCGTGCCCTTGATCGCCGCGTCAAGACCCTTGGCCAGGGCGTCGGCGCCGGCGGCCGGGGTGAGCTCGCCGAGCAGGATGCGCTGGAAGGTCGGCAGCACCACGCTGGCCTCCCAGCCGGGCTGGCCGGCGAACGCCGGCGCGACCGTGCCGCCCGCGAGCGCCTTGAAGGCGGCCCCATAGAGCGGGTTCTTGACGATGCGATCGTCCTGCGCGGCGAGCTGGTTGGACGGCACATAGCCGGTCTTTTCCATCAGGGTGATGAGGGTGTCCTTGTCGGCCCAATGGGTCAGCCAGGCCCAGCTCGTCTCGACGTTCTTCGGATCGACGATACCGTTATAGGAGGGTGTCACGTCGTTGATCAGCGCGGCAGGTCCCTTGGGCCGGGGCAGGGGCAGGAACTTCTTGCCATCGCCGCCCAGATCGGTGACGATGTCGACCAGAGA
>JBDSIP010000480.1:0-9941 GCA_039917915.1 Thermoflexales bacterium | reverse complement strand
TATTGGCGTTTTGTGATCCTGCATTTGCTGAGCACGGTCCCGCTCGCGCTGGGCTGGTCGGCCTTTGCCGCGGCGTGGGCGCGCGCGGGTGTCGCCGAGGGCGGCAGATCGTGACGGCCCTGGCCTGCGGGCATATCTACCGATTGGTCTGTTTTGTCGCCGGCCTGGCAGGCTTCATCGCGTTCGCCCTGTTCGGACGATAGCGCAGATTGGCGGCCCGGCGGTCGCCGCCCCGCCCATTACCGTCGCCGTCTGCACGCCAAAGGCCCTAATCCACCGCCCTCATCTCCCGGGTCGCCACAATATCCGCCCCCAGGCCGAGTGGGTTCGCAGCCACCACCTGGCCCACCCGCACCGGCGCGTCAACCACCAGATCGCGCAGGGCGGCGCACAGCGCCAACACCCGCGCCTTGGGCACTGCGGCGCTGGTCTTGACCGGCAGCCGAGGCAGGGCCCCGCCGCGCAGCCCAACAGTCAGGGCCACGTTGCGACGCGGATCGACGTGCTCCTGCGCGGCGTACTCCTTCCCCCGCTTGCACGAGAACCCGCGGATCTCGACGATCCGGTCCTCCTCGGCCGTGTCGACCTCGAGGCGGCAGCCCATCGGACAGCCGATGCACAGATAGTTGGCGGTGGAGACGGTTTGGGTCATGGATTACCTCGGCAACACGTCGATGCGCAACCCATCGCCGTGGAAATTCTGGAGCATGCGCGGGCTGATCTTGAGATTGATCATCTCGGCCGGAAACACGTAGCGAACCTTCTTTTCATACGTAAAGCGGCCGTCCGGCGACGACAGCCGGATCACGCTCTGTTCCATCGGTTTGCGCACCCGCAGATAGACCGTGTGCTCGCGCTCGGTGCTGAGCGAATGCGGGACACAGTAGCCGACATTCTCGCCGGCGGACAGGCGCACGTTATCGTCTGGCGGCCGGCGCCCCTGCGCCGCCAGACCCGCCCAGCGCCCGGCCAGCCCTGCCTCCGCGCTGACAAAGTCGACCAGGTCGTGAATGTGGACGACGTTGCCGCAGGCGAACACCCCGTCCCGCGAGGTTTCCATCGCGCTGTTGACGACCGGCCCGTTGGTGACCGGATCGAGGCGCAGGTTCATCTGGCACGACAGCTCGTTCTCCGGGATCAGCCCGATCGACACCAGGAGCGTGTCGCAGGGCACGTCCCAGGCCTTCGAAAGCAACGGTTTGAGATGATCATCGACCGGCGCAACCGTTACCTTCTCGACCCGCTCGCGGCCATGCACCTGCACCACCGTCGTCGACAGGTGCAGCGGGATGTCGAAGTCGCGCAGGCACTGCACGATATTGCGGTTCAACCCATTGGCATACGGCATGAGCTCAAAGACGCCGACGACCTCCACGCCCTCGAGGGTCAGGCGGCGGGCCATGATCAGACCAATGTCGCCCGAGCCCAGGATCGCCACCCGCCGGCCGGGCAGGCAACCCTGCAGGTTGACCAGGCGTTGGGCAAAGCCGGCGGTCAAGACGCCGGCCGGGCGCGCGCCCGGGATGCGAATCGCGGCCCGGGTGCGCTCACGGGCGCCCATCGACAGGACGGCGGCCCGGGTTTCGATGAGCCTCACCCCGTGCTCAGCCGACATGAGCTTGATCCGTTTGTCGGGAAGCACGTCCAGGGCATACGCGTCGCTGAGCACGTCGACCCCGTGCTCGAGCGCGTCGCGCAGCACCCGCCCGGCATATTCCGGCCCGGTCAGCTCCTCCTTGAAATGGTGCAGCCCAAAACCGGCGTGGATGCACTGGAGCAGAATCCCGCCGGCCTCCTTCTCGCGGTCGACGACGAGGACACGCTCGGCCCCCGCTTCGCGGGCCGCCAGCGCGGCGCCCAGCCCGGCCGGCCCGCCACCGGCCACGACGACGTCGTAGACGCCCTGCAGGTGAGCGGGTTTTGAGCTAATCATGGCTCGCCTCCTGCCCAATACTCGTCAAACGGGGGATCGCCATCCATGAGCCCCCTCCGCGTTTGGTGACATCGGTAAAGGGAATGTCAAGCTCGCGGGCAAGCAGCTCCATGCAGCGGGCGGCGCAGAACCCGCCCTGGCAGCGGCCCATTCCGGCCCGGGTGCGGAACTTGATCCCGTCGAGGGTCTTCGCCCCGCGCCCGATCGCGTCGAGGATCTCGCCCTCGGTGATGAACTCGCAGCGGCAACTCATCCGGCGATAGCGCGGGTCGCGCTCGGCCAGATCGATCTGGGCCCCGGTGCTCAGCGACATGAAGTGGACCGGCGCGGGCAGTCTGGGATCGAAGTCGTCTCGCGGCGTCAGCGCCAACCCTTCGTTGCGCAGCAGGCCGACGATGCGCTGGGCGATGGCCGGCGCGGCGGTCAGGCCCGGGGATTGGATGCCGGCGATATTGATGAAGCCCTTTCGATCCGTGAGCCCGATGACAAAGTCGTCGCCGTCAGCGGCGGCCCGCAGGCCCGCGAATTGGGCGATCACATCCCGCGGGCTGATCCCCGGCGCAAAGCGTTGGACGGCGGCGAAGACCTCGTCCGAGCCGGCCGCCGAGGTGCTCAGATCGAAGGGGTTATCGACCGTGTGGGCGGTCGGGCCGACCATCAGCGTGCCGTCGTAGGTGGGGATAACGAGGATGCCCTTGGAGACTGGGCTGGGGCAGGGGAAGATGACCCGGCCGATGTGCCCCTGCAGCCGTTTATCGAGCAGATACTCTTCGCCCTTGCGCGGATGGATCGCCAGCGCGGGCGCGCCCGCCAGCGCGGCGATGGCGCCCGAGAACAGCCCAGCCGCATTCAGCACGAATCTGGCGTGCAGCGTGCCACGGGTCGTCTCCACTGTCCAGACATCGTCGGCCAGGCTCAGGCCCAACACGGCGGTCTCGGTCCGCAAGTCGAGGCCGTTGCGGACCGCGCTCTCGGCCAGACAGAAGCAGGCTTCATATGGGTTGACCACGCCCGTTGTAGGCGCGTGAAGGGCGGCGATGATGTCCGGAGAGAGGTTGGGCTCCTCAGCCCGCACCCGCTCGGCCGGCCACATCTCCAGCCCGGTCACGCCCTTGGCCCGCCCGCGGTTGAGCAGGTTCTCCAATACAGGGAGGTCCGCCTCGCCGAGCGCGATGGTCAACTCGCCAATTCGCTTGAAGCCAAATCCGAGGTCGGCGGCGAGCGCGTCCCACAGTTGGTTGCCCTCCCATTCCAGACCGCCCTTGACGCTGCGCGGATCAGAATGGTGGCCGCCATGGATGATGCCGCTGTTGGCCTTGCTCGTGCCAAAGCCCACATCGCATTCCTTCTCGAGCAGACAGACGCGGAGACGGTAGCGGGACAGCTCGCGGGCGATGGCGCATCCCACCACCCCGCCGCCGATGATAACGACATCGAGGGGTTCGGGCATCGTGACAGACGCCGGGCGCGCCATCAGGCCGCGCAGGCGCAGGCTCCGGCGAGCGCGCAACGGAACACGTAGCGCGTCTGGAAACAGAGCGGTTGGAAGGCCGTCGTCGCCGGTGCCCCTAGTGTATGTCTGCTCTGGATGCAGAGGGCTGTTTGGTCAGGTGGGTAAGGTAAGGTGGGTAAGGTGGGTAAGGTAAGGTGGGTAAGGTAAGGTGGGTAAGGTAAGGTTTGATCAGGTAGGCTTGACCGCACCTTACCTACCTGACCGCACCTTACCCACCTGACCGCACCTTATCCACCTGACCGCACCTGACCGCACCTTATCCACCTGACCAAACTCATGCCTGATCCCAACGATCCCCGCCTGGGCGAGCTGGTTTCGCGCGAGCCGGCCGACTATGCGCGGTCGGCCGTGGTGATCGTTGGCTGCCCGCAGGATATGGGCGTCGAGCGTAATCACGGCCGGCTGGGCGCGCGCGAGGCCCCGGCCGAGATTCGACGGGCGTTCTATCGGCTCACCCCGCTCGGCCTGGCGATCGATCCGACCCAGGTATTTGACGCCGGGGATGTGCCGCTCCAGGCCACGCTCGAGGAGAATGCCGTCCTGCACCAACGCATCGTCCGACGGTTTTTGGCCGATGGCAAGCGGGTAATCGTGCTCGGCGGCGGCAACGACATTTCGTTCCCGGATGCCTCGGCCCTGGCCCTCGAGTCCCGGCGGATGCTGGCTTTCAACATCGACGCCCACTTCGACGTCCGGGCCGACACGCCGATGAACAGTGGCACACCTTATCGCCAACTCCTCGAGGGCGGCTTCGTCGCGCCCGAGCGCTTCCACGAATTAGGTTATCAGCCCCAGGCCAACTCGGCCGCCTATCTCGCCTGGTTGCAGGGCAGGGGCGCGCGGGTGCTGGGCCTGGCCGAATGGCGCCGAAGAGGGGTTCTGGACGTTGTGCGCGACACGCTCGCCGGCGATGACGCCGACGCGATCTTCTGGGGCTTTGACATGGATGCCGTGCGCGGCGCCGACGCGCCGGGCGTCAGCGCGCTCAGTCCGCTTGGGTTGAGCGCCGACGAATTCGTTGAGCTGTGGACGCTGGCCGGATCTGACCCGCGCACGCGGGTGGTCGAGCTGTCCGAAGTCAACCCGCGCTTCGACGTCGACTGCCGGACCGCCCGCCTGGCGGCGGTGGCGGTCTATTCGTACCTCGCGGCGCTGGCGGTCCCCCGCCCAAGGCATACTTGCCCCCATGACAACGCAGCGATCCACGACCATCACCGCCGATGACGCGATTGCCCGAATTCAAAGCGGCATGCGCGTTTTTGTCACCGGCAACTGCAGCTTTCCCCGCACGCTCATGGACGCACTGGTGCGCCGCGCGCCCAAGGTCAGCAACGTCGAAGTCATTCAAGTCCTGACCATCGGCAGCGACGACTACACCCGGCCCGAGATGGAGGGCCATCTGCGGGTCAACACCCTCTTCATCAGCGGCAATGTGCGCAAGGCCGTCAACGAAGGCCGGGCCGACTTCACCCCGGTCCGGCTGGCCGAGATCCCGATGCTGTTCCGCAGCGGGGCGGTCCCCCTCGACGTGGCAATGATCCACGTCTCCCCGCCCGACGCCCATGGCTTCTGCTCGTATGGGGTCGAGATCGGGGTGTCGAAGGCGGCGGCTGAGACCGCCCGCCTGGTCATCGCCGAGATCAACCCGCAGATGCCGCGCACCCTGGGCGACAGCTTTATCCACATCAGCAAGATCGACTACAGCGTCGAGGTCGATTACCCCCTGCCTGAGTTCGATCCGGGCGACAACGGCCCGCAGAGCATCTCGCTCAACCGCCAGATCGGCGCGCATATTGCCGGGATGATCCGCGACGGCGATTGTCTGCAGCTCGGGATCGGCGGCATCCCCAACGGCGTGCTGCCCTTCCTCAAGGATAAACGCGACCTTGGTGTGCACTCCGAGCTGTTCTCCGACGGCGTCATCGACCTGGTCGAGCGGGGGGTCATCAACGGCGAGCGCAAGAACCAGCATCCGGGCAAGATCATCGCCGGCTTCTGCCTGGGCTCGCGCCGGCTGTATCAGTGGGTCCACGACAACGCCCTGATCGAGTTTCGCCCAACCGAGTATGTCAACGACTCGCTGATCATCTCGCGCAACGACAACATGGTCGCCATCAACAGCGCCCTGGAGGTCGACCTGACCGGCCAGGTGTGCGCCGACAGCATCGGGACCCGGCTGTATAGCGGGATCGGCGGCCAGCTCGACTTCATCCGCGGGGCAGCCCACAGCAAGGGCGGCCGCCCGATCATCGCCCTGCCCAGCGCAGCGGTGATGAAGGACGGCGCGCGGGTGAGCCGCATCACGCCCACGCTTAAGCCCGGCGCGGGCGTGACGGTGCCGCGCTACGACATCCATTACGTAATCACCGAGTACGGCGTGGCGGATCTGTATGGCAAGACCATCCGCCAGCGCGCGCGGGCCCTGATCGGCATCGCCCACCCAGAGTTCCGGGCGGAGCTTGAGCGGGCCGCGGCGGAGTTCAACTACTTCTAGCCGCCGCAGGCCTGTTTTGGTAACGCTATGGTCCGCCCCGGCCTGGGCCGGGGCGGACCATAGCGTTACCGTAAAGCCGTTGCCGGCCACCGGGCGATATTGACGGCATGACTGAAGCCGCATACCGACTCGAAGCCGCCGACGCCATCGCCGCCCTGAGCGCAGACGCCGCCGCCGGGCTCACAACGATTGAAGCTCAGGCACGGCTGGACAAATTCGGCCCAAACGAGCTGCTCTCCGCTCCGCCCGTGCCCGCCTGGCGCAAGTTCCTTGCCCAATTCAACAATCCGCTCGTCCTGCTGCTGCTCGGCGCAACGGTGGTCTCCTTCATCGTCTGGCTTATCGAGCGCGACAGCACGCTGCCCTTCGAGGCCCTTGCCATCCTCAGCATCGTGGTGCTGAACTCGATCCTGGGCTATGCCCAAGAGGCCCGCGCCGAGCGTGCGGTGGCCGCCCTCAAGGCGATGGCGGCCGCCCACGCCACCGTCCTGCGCGACGGCCAGGTGAAAGACATCCCCGCGGCCGAGGTCGTGCCCGGTGACATCCTGATTTTGGAAGAGGGCGACACCATCGCCGCCGACGCGCGCCTGATCGACATCGTCGCATTGCAGACCTCCGAGTCCGTCCTGACTGGCGAGAGTCTGCCGGTCTCCAAATCGGCTGATGCTGGCCCTTGGGCTGCCCGGCGTTTGGAATGAGGCTCAGATGCAAATGCCCCGTTAAGCGTAGTTACCTCATTTTCCCAAACCACCCGCGCCGCTCCATCCACTTCGCCAACTCGAGCACGGGCGAAACCGTGAAGGACAAAAAAAGGACAATGGCCCAATCCACCAGCGGCAGGCTAAACGTCCCGAACGGCTCGTGCAGGACGGGCACGTAGACGATGAGGGCTAACAGCACCAACTCCCACACAATCGCTATATTCAACCATTTGTTGGCAAAAGGTCTAATCAGAACTGAAAGGCGGTCAGAGCGGAAGTTATAGGCTTTGAAGAACTGGATCAACACCAGCGAAACGAACGTCATCGTCATGGCTTCTTCGATGCTCCGGCCAGAATTCAACGCCCAGGCAAAAAGGCCCAGATTGACTGCCGCTGACCACAACCCGCCCACGACCATGAGGATGAGGACGGGCCGGGTGAAAATTCCGGTGCGCGGGTTGCGCGGCTTGCGACGCATGAGGTCGGGTTCGGGGGGGTCAACTGCGAGTGCCAGCGCGGGTAAGCCGTCGGTGGCGAGGTTGACGTACAGGATTTGCACGGCGCTCAAGGGTAGAGGCAATCCTACTAACGCGGCCCCGGCCATCAGGCCAATTTCGCCGATGTTGGAAGAGAGCAGGTACATCAGGTATTTTTTGATGTTGCCGAAGACGCCCCGCCCTTCTTCAACCGCCGCCACGATCGAGGCAAAGTTGTCATCGGTGAGCGTCATGGCGGCGGCTTCTTTGGTCACGTCCGTGCCGGTGATGCCCATCGCAATACCGATGTCGGCCTTCTTGAGCGCAGGCGCGTCATTCACCCCGTCGCCCGTCATCGCGACAATGTGGCCGTTCTTTTGCAGGGCGGTGACCACGCGTAGTTTGTGCGCCGGGGAGACGCGGGCGTAGACCTCGATGTTTTCGACCTCGCGCTCAAACTCGGCCTCGTTCATCGCTTCCAGTTCCGCGCCGGTGACGGCGCGGCCAGTCTTCAATAGATTCAATTCGCTGGCTACGGCTTGCGCGGTAAGGGGATGGTCGCCCGTTATCATCACGACCTTGATGCCTGCCTGTTCGCACGTGTGTATCGCGGACTTGGCCTCGGGGCGCGGCGGGTCAATCATCCCTACCAAGCCGAGGAATGTCATGTCGTGTTCGGCGCTTTCCATGGCCGCGCCCGATTTGGAAGCCACTGCCAGCACACGCAGTGCCCCGCTGGCCAACTGGCGGGCGGTTTCCAGAATCGCATCCCGACTCGCCGCGTCAAGCGGCGCTTCGCCCTCCGCCGTCAACTGCCGCGTACACGAGTCAAGGATGATTTCCGGCGCGCCTTTGGAATAGGCAACCCCGCCCTCCAGCCCGGTGTGGAGCGTGGTCATGCGCTTGCTTTCGGAGGTGAAGGGGATTTCGTTGACGCGAGGGAACTGCGTATCGAGGTCAGCTTTGTGCTGTCCGGCTTTGGCGGCGGCCACTATCAATGCGCCCTCCGTCGGGTCGCCTTTAACGTGCCAACGGCCATCGGCCTCGCTATGAACTATGTGCGCGTCGGAGGCCAGCGCGCCGCCCCGCAACACCAGTATCAACGCGTCAGACGGTTCGATGGTCGAGCCATTGAGCGAGAACTGGCCGTGCGGCTCATAGCCCGCGCCGGAGATGTTGAACACTTCCCCGCCAGCGGAAATTTTGCGAGCCGTCATCTCGTCCTTCGTCAGTGTGCCGGTCTTGTCGGAGCAAATTACTGAAGTGCTACCAAGTGTTTCGACGGCTGGGAGGCGGCGCATAAGCGCATTGCGCTTGACCATCCTCTGTACGCCAAGGGCGAGCGAGATGGTGACCACGGCGGGCAGGGCTTCAGGGACGACGGCCACCGCCAACGCAATGCCGAAAATCAACATTTCGATGAAGGGCTGGCCACGGAACAGGCCGAGGGCCACAATGATCGCCACAATCACGAAGGCGGCCCGCGCCAGCGTGTGACCGACCTTATCCAAATTTTC
Source organism: Thermoflexales bacterium (assembly GCA_039917915.1). GTDB lineage: Bacteria > Chloroflexota > Anaerolineae > J036 > Brachytrichaceae > Brachythrix. Next base: position 1,307 of record JBDSIP010000480.1, on the reverse strand, counting down.
CTGTAACGGGGTCTTGCCGGTTTCAATCGTTTGGAGCATTTGGGCAATCCTGCCGAACTCCGTGCTCATGCCAGTCGTGGCGACCACCGCACGACCCCGGCCGTAGGTGGCGGCAGTGCCAGCGTAGGCCATATTCTTGCGGTCGCCCACGGCCAAATCGTTGCCAGGAATCGGCGCGGCGTGTTTTTCCACCGCCACCGACTCGCCGGTGAGCGCGGCCTCGTCGATTTGCAGATTGACCGCTTCAATGAGTCGGACATCGGCGGGAATTTTGTTGCCGGCGCGCAAAAGGACTACATCGCCCGGCACCAGTTCGCGGGCTGGGATTTCAACTTCCTCTCCATCGCGGAGGGTGGTGGCCGTGAGCGCGGCCATTTGGCGTAGAGCCTCGATGGCGCGTTCGGCGCGGTATTCCTGCACAAAGCCCAACAGCACCGCAAACATCACAATAACGGAGATGGCGATGGCTTCAACGCCATGTCCAAGGAAGGCGGAGAGCGCCGTGGCCACGAGCAGAATGACAATCAACACGTTCTTGAACTGCTCAAACAGAATCGTCCACGCCGAGATGCGATGGGCGGCTTGCAGTTCGTTGGGGCCGTGTTCGGCCAGACGACTGGCCGCTTCCTCTCCAGTTAACCCGGTGGGCCTGGATTGCAAGCGCGCGAATGATTCGACGCTAGATAGGGTATGCCAGGGCAGAGTTGATTCTTTGGGTGATGACTTCATGAAAGTCTTTCCTTATCGGTTGGTTATGGCGAGACGTTATCCCGACCCGGCTGGGTCGGGGTGGGCCTCCCCGACTCGGTGGAGAGGTGATTATGACAGTCCGAAGACTGCCTCGAACTTCGCCGGGCTTCAATAGCCCGGCATCGTGCGTATGCTCAGCCGATTGTAGAACACCTCGATGTAGTCGACGAGATTCCTTCGCCCGAGGTCGTGAAGCTATTCGGGCGGCTGACGAAACGGCGCTAACGCCACACAGCGCAGACGCGAAATCCCCCGCTCCGGAATGGCGCAGGCCGAAGCGGGGATGTCGATTCCGGTGACCGCTAAAAACTCCCGCGCAGGATCAGCAGCAGGCCAACCAGGCCAATCGGCACGCCGACGATGGCGCCGATCACCGTGACCGTCAGCACGAGCCCGACGATCAGGAGCGCCAGTCCCAGCACGACGGCAACCAGCCGGCCGGTCAGGGTGACGATCCCGCTCACGAGCTTCCACAGCGCCACAAAGGGCCAGGCGTACCAGGGGGTGGGGGTTTGTTCGGAAAGCAACATCCCCGCCCCGGCGTACGCCGGGGCGGG
>JBDSIP010000479.1:0-4303 GCA_039917915.1 Thermoflexales bacterium | reverse complement strand
GCCTGGGTATGCCGATTCGCAAAAATCCCATCCGGAAGACCAACCAGGTGGGCAGGCTGGAACTCGCCGCTTGTCTGGCGTAATGCCGGGCCGGATCGCGTACTGTGTGGATGCCGCGCCCATCCGTGCGGCAGGAGCTTGTCCATGGCGATCCATATCGTCGTCGCGATTAAGCAGGTGCCGGATACGTCGAATGTCCGAATCAACCCGGAAACCGGCACCGCGTTTTTGTATTCCAACAAGACCAGCATAAGCATCGGGGTGGGGATGCTGCTCGAGATGTTCGTCGAGCATTGCCTGCGCCCGCATGAGGTGCTGGCCCGCTTCAAAGCCCACCCGTCGATTCGCCCGCTCCTGGCCGGCGGCGAATCACTCGAGTATGGCGCGCACCTTATCCTGGAGTTTGGCTATGACCGGATGCCCAGGCTGTATGCCGACGGCGTGATGGTCGCCGGTGATGCAGCCGGGATGGTCGACGCCATGCATCGCGAGGGGACCAACCTGGCGATGATGGCCGGCAAGTTCGCGGCCGAGGCCGCGATCGAGGCGCATTCGAGCAAGGACTTCAGCGCCCGCCACTTGCAGGCCTATCGCGACAAGCTCGAGGCCAGTTTTGTGATGAAGGACCTCAAGCAGTACCGGCGGATGACCGACTTCCTGGACGGCACGCCGCACTCCATGAAGACCTACGTGGACTTTGTCAACGACGCGGCCATACGCTACTTCAATGCCCACGACATGCCCAAGCGCGACATGGAGCAGGATATCGTACGCAGCCTGGATAAGCGCCGCTCGTTCCTGTGGGTCGCCCACGACGTTATGCGGCTGATGCGAGGGATGGGACTATGACTTAGCAGCAAACACCGCCGTTGGACCCTGCGCTGCGGGACAGCCTGCCGCGGGTCAACCCCGACGACATGATCGCCAGCCTCAAGTACTACGTGGATGAGGATGAGGCCCATCTGTGGATCAAGGACGACGCCGTGTGCGCGCGCTGCGTCCTCAAGCCCTGCCTGTACTTCTGCCCGGGCAGCGTCTATCAGCTCGATCGCGAGAACAAGACGATCGTCGGCTATCAAGCATGCGTCGAGTGCGGGAGCTGCCGGGTGGGCTGCCCGTTTACCAACATCGGTTGAAAGCTGCCTCGGGGCGGCTTTGGGGTGGCTTACAAGTTTGGCTGATTCAGGCCTGGAGGCGCGCGATGATTCACACTTTGATTGATCGAATTGACGTGCAGGCCCAGAACCTGCTTCAGTTGCTCGACGAGTCGAGCAACACCCTCGAGTCATATCTCGACCCCGATCGCATGGGCACGGTGACGCGGGCGCGCGCGGCGGTGATCGAGCTGCGCCGGGCGCTGCTTGGCGCGCAGATGGGGCCGCTGTATTGGGAGCGTCGGGAAAGCGACGCCGGCCCTACCCCGCCACCGGAAGCTGGTGTTCCACCGTTACGAGAAGGCTGAGGTCGTGGGCGCTCTCGTGAAAGTCGAGGTGCGCTTCGCGCGCCGGGGCTCAAAGTAACCGGTCACATGATGCAATACTCCCCGGCCAAGCTGGGGAGTATTAAATCCGGAAACCTCCACCGCAGATAATCGACGGAACGTGGCGAAATCCGGACCGATCACCCTGCTGACCAGCGGCACGCGCGGCGACGTCCAGCCGTATGTCGCGCTGGGTCTGGGGCTGCGGGCGGCGGGGCATGCTGTTCGCCTGGCCGCGCCGGAGGCGTTTCGAAGCTTTGTCGCGCCGAGCGGCCTGCCGTTTGCGGGTTTCGAGGGAAATCCGTCGGAGCTTCTGGCTCGCCCGGATGCCCAGGCGGCCCTGAATGACAGTGGCAATCTAATTCGGACGGTGCAGGCGTCGCTGCGCTACGCCCGCGATGCCCGCCCGGTATATCGCCGGATGCTGGCCAACGCCTGGGAAGCCTGTCAGGGGTCGCGGGCGCTGCTGATCGGCCTGCCGACGGTCTGGGGAGCGCACATTGCCGAGGCTTTGGGGATTCCCATCGGGTGGGCGTTTCTCCAACCTTTCGCCCGCACCCGCGCCCATCCCAGCGCGCTGCTGCCGGCCCGGATGCGCCTGGGTGGAGGAGGCAATGCGCTCACCCATCGCATCGTTGAGCAGGCGATGTGGCTGCCCTGGCGCGGGATCGTCAACACATGGCGGACACGAGTGCTTGGACTGCGCGCCGCGCCGTTGCTCTACCCGTACGCCGAGATGTACGGCCCAAACGCACTGGCCGTGTATGGCTACAGCCCGGCCGTGGCGCCCCGGCCCGCCGACTGGCCGGCCGGTCACGTGGTGACGGGCTACTGGTTCTGGCCCGATGACATGGGGTGGCAGCCACCGGTTGGACTTGACGGGTTTCTGGCCGGGGCCCCGCTGGCGCTCAGCTTGAGCTTTGGCACGGCCGCCCTGCGCGATCCGGATTCGATGCTGCCGCTGGTGCTGCGGGCGGTCGCGTTGTCGGGGATGCGGGCGGTGGTGTCGGCCCCGCCGGCGTGGCATGCCGGGCTGGCCCGCTCAGCGCGGGTCTATCCGATCGAAGGCGCGCCGCACGCCTGGCTCTTCGCGCGGGTCGCGGGCGCTGTCCATCATGGCGGGGCGGGAACGACGGGCTACAGCCTGCGGGCCGGGCTGCCGACCGCCGTCATCCCGCATGCCACGGACCAGTTCTACTGGGGTGATCGTATTTCTGCGTTGGGCGCTGGACCGCCCTTGCTGGCCCGCCATGCGCTCACGGCCGAGGTGCTGGCCGCGGCGCTGCGCCAGCTCGCCGGCGATGCCCCCATGCGCGCGCGCGCCGCGGCGATTGGGGAGGCCATTCGGGCCGAGGACGGCGTCGCGCGGGCGGTGGAGGCGCTTGGTCAGTTGTGATTCATACGGAAGCGCTCCTGATTACCTTCCTTCCCTGGTCGCGGGCTGGCTCCGCGATAATGCATGGAAATGCGAGGGCAGGAAGTGGGCGACCAAACGGCGCGGGCCGAGCGGCAACTGGATCTGACCGTGGGCGGCGTCGTTTCTGTTGCCGCGCTGATCCTTTACTCAGTCACGCTCCGGGGTGACGTGCAGGCCGCTGACGCCGGCGAACTTCAAATCGCCGCCTGGACGCTCAGCATCCCCCATCCCCCCGGCTATCCGCTCTACACCTTGCTGGCTTGGATGGCCAGCCATCTGCCCATCGGCGCGTCACCCTACCTGCGCATCTCGCTCCTGTCGGCCTTGACCTCGGCCCTGGGCGCAGGCCTGCTGGCTGCCCGTGTGGCTGGCAGTCGACCCGCCGGCGCTTGGACAGGCCGCCTCGCCGGGCTCGGTGCTGGGCTGGCTCTCGCCACGAGCGTAACCTTCTGGGCCCAGGCGACGACGGCCAACATCCGCAGCCTGACCGCCCTCTTCAGCGTCGGGCTGGTTGCCGCGGGCGTCGCCGCGGACCTCGCCCGCCGCATCGGCGCGGAGGGCGGGTCGCGCTTCGGGGACGCTCGCGCGAACCTGCTCGTGTGCGCCGCTGTATTGGGTTTGGGCGATGGTCATCACGCCTCGCTGGTCTTTCCGGGGGCGGTTGTGGGCCTTTTCGTCCTGACTGCCTATCTCCGCACGCCCGCGGCCCGGACCGACCGGGTGCGCGGCCTCCTCGCCGCCGCCAGCGTGCTCGTGACCTGTCAGGTGGTCTGGCTGCTCCTGCCGCTGCGGACGGACGTCCCGAGCCCGCTCGACCACGGCAATCTGGCCAGCCTGAATGGTTTCCTCGATCACGCCCTCGCCCGGGGGTTTGAGGGTGACTTCTTCTATTTCGTGCGGGTCGTGCCAGAACGGCTGGGCGATCGTCTGGGCCTGCTGCCGCAGTTGTTCGTCTTTCAGTTCAGCCCGGCGGCGCTTGCGGTCATGGCGATTGGGTGGGTGGGGTTGATCTGGCGGCGCACCGCGCTTGGGTTGACCCTTGCTGGCGCGATGGCGCTGCACCTCTTTATCACCCTGACCTATCGCGCGCCCCAGACGGTGGAATATGCGTTGCCGGCCTGGGTGATTGCCGTGGCCGGGGCCGGGCTGGGCATCGCCGCGACCGCGCGACGTGGCGTGCCGATTGCGCTCGGAGCAGCCTTGTTGATACTTGCATCCGGCGATGGCATTTCGCGTTTCTCAAGCTTTGCCCTGTTGACGGCCGATCGTGGCGACCGTGGAATGGCTGAGGCTGCGCTGGCCGTCACGCCCCAGAATGGGACGATTCTCGGCCAGTGGCATCAGATCAGCCCGATTTGGGCGCTCCAGGCGATCGAGGGCATTCGGCCGGACGTTCAGGCGCGCTA
>JBDSIP010000478.1:0-2577 GCA_039917915.1 Thermoflexales bacterium | reverse complement strand
GCGCCAGGCGGTGGCCGCGAGAGCGTGCCCTGCGGCCGTTGCGCGCAACGACAGAACATCATCGTCTTTCAGCGCGGCGAAGCCAGGCTCGATTTCGGTCGCGGCATTGGCCGAAACGGTCACCGCCCGCTGCGACACATGCCGCAGCGCCCCGTCCAGCGCCCATGCCCGGACCTCGAGGACAAACGACACTTCTTTCGGCGATTCGTTCACCACCCAGGCTTCGGCTTTGCCGCCTTCCCGCCGGAGGCCGAGCGCTATTGGAGCCAGGGCGCGCCGGGTCGCATACCAGGCGGGTTTGGCGATGCCGTCGTAGTCGGCGATCGCCCAGCTCGTCACCGGCCAGCAGTCATTGAGCTGCCACACCAGCGCGCCCGACACGGCCCGTCCGCCGGGCGTTCCCCAGCGCCGCCGCCAGCCAGCGAAGGCGTAAGTCACCGCCTCGGCCTGGTTGAACTGGGACAGATAAATGTAGTCATCCAGATCGGTCGGTTCGGCGTCGCAGATGTTCCGGATCAGATATGTGGCGATGCGTCGCGGTCCGCCCTCGGCCTTGTTATGCCAGTCCATCGTTTTGCTGCGCGGCGAGCGCTCGGACGCCGAGACGTAGCGGTCGATCAGGGCCCGCCGCGGCGCGGAAGCCATGCCGAACTCGCTGACGAAGCGGCCCTCCAGGCGCGGGTAGTCCTGATAGTCGGCCATTGCGCCATGCCACACATCCCAGGTGTGCCGGTCGCCGATGGTCGGATCGCTCGTTGGCCCATTCGGGGTATACGGGCTGCCAGGCCAATAGGCCCGGCCCGGGTCGAGTCGCGCGACAACTTCGGGCAGGGTCCGCTCATATAGCTCGCGGGCCGGGAATGCAGATTGGGTGAAGTCGCCTTGAAAGCCCGGGGCGTAGGCGCGAGTGGACTCGGCAATCTGATAGTCCTCATTGTTTCCCGCCCACAGGGCCAGGCTGGGGTGATGGCGCAACCGGCGGACCTGGGCTTCGGCCTCGCGCCGCACGCTGTCGACGAACTCGGGGTGGGCGGGATACATCCCGCAACCAAACAAGAAGTCCTGCCAGACCAGCAGGCCGAGCTCGTCGCACAGATCGTAGAAGACGTCCTCCTCGAAGATTCCGCCGCCCCACACCCGGACCATGCGCATGTTGGCTTCCGCGGCAAGTTCGAGCCAGCGCCGGTATCGGGCGGGGTCGATGCGCGTGGTGAAATTGTCGGCCGGGATCCAGTTCGCGCCGCCGCAGAACATCTCCACGCCGTTGACCTCGAAGGTGAAACTTGCGCCGGGTTCGCCGCGGACCGGCGCCTGGACGAGCCGCACCTCGCGCAGGCCGAAGACGCGGGTGATCGTATCTACGACGGCGCCCGCCGCATCGTGGAGCGCGACCCGGGCTGTGTACAACGCCTGTTCGCCATAACCGCGCGGCTGCCACAGGCGCGCGTCATTCACCGCCAGCGCGATGCGGGCCTGGCCGTCCCGGGCGGCATCCGCGCCCGCCGCAACCACGCGCCCGTCCGGATCAAGCAGCTCGACTGCGATGGCGTTCGCCGCGCCAGAGACGTTGACGGTCACGTTGACAGTTGCTGCGCTGCGGCCGGCATTCAGACGCGTTTCGATGTGCGCGTCATCGATGCGGGCGGGCGACAGGCTGAGCGCTGCCGGCCGCCAGATACCGGCCGCCATCAAGACCGGGCCCCAGTCCCAGCCGTAATGGTACTGGGCCTTGCGCACGAACACGCGGCTGGGATCGCCGTTCCAGACCGCCCGTTGCCCGTAACGCGACTCGAGCGCCCGCCCGATGCGGAGGGCCGATTCAAACAGGATCAGCACCTCGTTCTCGCCGGGCTGAAGCAAACGGGTCGCCTCGACCTGCGCCGGGACAAACATGTTGTCGCTTGTCGCGGCCGGCAGCCCATTGACCCATACCGTGGCGAACGTATCGAGCCCCTCGAAGTCGAGCGTTGCGCGGTCGCCCGGGCGCAGTGCGGGGGGCACGAACCTGCAGCGGTACCACCAGTCGCGCTCGCCCACCCATTGGCTCGTCTTCTCGCGCATATCGACAAATGGATCCTCGAGCTGACCTGCGGCCATGAGGTCGAGGTGGATGCCGCCGGGCACGCTGGCAGGCAACCAGCCGTTTGAATCGGCCGCATCTTCGGCCTGGACGCGCGCAGGATCGCGTTGTTTGAACGTCCAGCCGACGTCGAGCGCCAATTTTCGCATTGCTGCCTCTTCGACGAATCAGGCGGCCCACGGCATGGGCACGGGTGTTGGAAAGCCAGAGCGGACGGCCACCGGTCGTTCTGTTCGGATTGAATTCGAAATCGCTTCGAGGATTTCCACAATATGGGCGGCCTGGTCGCCGGTAACCCGCTGGGGCCGATTCTCGGCGATGGCCTGAGCCATCTCGGCGATGCCCGTTCCCCAGGGCGTGCCGCCGACGGTGGGCGCGATGAGATCCACCGGCTTGAGCTCCTCGCCAAAGTTGCCAGCGAAGACGGGTGAATCAAAAGCCGCCCAGCTTTCCAGCGCGAGCGAGCCGATGTCGCCGTGGAACTCCAGCCCGGACTT
>JBDSIP010000477.1:0-8167 GCA_039917915.1 Thermoflexales bacterium | reverse complement strand
TGACGCATGACCGTCTACAATCTGCCCAGAGGTAATCAACATGTCCGACACGCCCAAACCCAGCAACCCCATAAGCCGCTTCCTGAGCGACGAACAAGATCCGGGCGCCGCCGCCCAGGTTTTTGAGAAAGTCGCGCAACTGCTCACCGCCGGTGAGGAGATCGCCTACATCGCGGTCGAAAAGCCGCTTGTCTCCCTTTCCCCCGACAGTGTCGTGCTGACCAACAAGCGCTTCATTCTGTATCGGCCCAAGCTTTTTGGACGGGTGGAGTTCGAGGACTATATCTGGCGCGATCTGCACTCAGCCGAACTCGTCGAGGGTGTCATCAACTCGCGCTTCCTGGTCAAGACGACCGAAGGCTTGACCCTGACAGTCGAGAATCTGCCCAAGGTCCAGGCGCGCAAGATATATGCTTTCGCCCAGCAGATGGAGGAGTTCGTCCGCGAGGAGCGCCGCGTGCGGGAGATGGAAGAGAAGCGGGCCGCGGCCGGCGGGATCAACATCGGCGCCGCGGGCGCCGCGGCTGCCGCCGGCTTCCAGGGCGGCGCTCACAGCCAGATGCAGGCCCCGCCCCCGGCCAGGGAAGACCCGGTTCAAATTCTGGGCAAGCTCAAGCAGATGCTCGATCAGGGCCTGATCAGCGCCGACGAGTACAACGCAAAGAAGAAGGACCTAATCGCGAAGATGTAGGGCCCGTTGCCTGCGGCTGGCTTGTTCTCCGAGATGGATATCCCCGGCGGAGCCGGGGATATCCATCTCGGAACTCTAGACTACTTGATCTCGTACTTCTCCGCCAGCATCGGGACGTACTTGCCATCCGCGAAGCTATAGAAGAAGAGTGGGGTAAAGAGCCACGGGTTGTTAACCGAACCCAGCCCGAGCGGAATGCTGTCCGTCGCGAACACGTTGTAGTGCCCCTTCGGCGGTGCTGTATACGGGTAGCTTGTCGTGAAGATCTTCTTGGTGTTGGTCGCCGACGGCTTCAAGGTCCCCTGGATGAGCATCCACGTAGTAGGCGAGTCATTCTGGTTGTTCACATAGATCGGGTCGGTGAACGGCAGCCAGCCCACCACACGCGTCTTGGTGTCGATCGGATCATTGAAGTAGCGCTCAAAGAGCGTCACAACTGGAAGCTGGTCATTGAAGATCTGGGCCACAGTCGCGACGTAGGGCTTCTGCGCCTCGGGGTCGAAGCCATCGCCCATCTTGTCGACCAGTTCCTTGATGTTCACTTCCTTGCCGTCAGCAGCCTTCTGCACCCACGGCCAGTTCATCCCGCGCGAGCCCTCGGGGTTGGTTGGATTGTTCTTCCCGCCGATGCCGTCGCGGATGTTGTAGTCGTACGAGCTCAACGGATGCGGGAATCCAAAGCGGAATCCGATATCCATTGAGATCTGGAAGGTGCCCTTGGCCGCAACCGTATTGCGCTCCGCGGACGGATATCCGCGCACGGTCAGCTTGATGCCGAACTTCTTGAGCTGCAAGGCAGTGTTTTCGGCCGCGTTGAAGTAGTCGATGAAGTCCTGCGGGACGATCATCTCGTACTCCATCTTCTTGCCCTTGTCGTCGACCCAGATGCCGTCGGCGCCCTTGGTGAAGTTGAGGCCCTTCAACAGCGCCTCAGCTTTTGCCGGGTCGTAGGCATAGGTGTTTAGCTTGCCAATCGCATCGGCCGGCAGCCAGGTCGGGACGGCCAGATCGGAGAAGCCGGCCATGTACTTGATCCCCACGGCGCTCTCGCCGAGGGCGGCCTTGGCCACTTCGGCCCGGTTGATGGCGTAAGCGAAGGCCTGTCGGACTTCCTTCTTACCCAACGGATACACATCATTGTTGAAGTACATCCCGCCGCCGCCGCTCGAGGCGAGGCGGATGATCTTCATGTAGTCGCCGACGGCCAGGATCGACTTCTCGGCCTCGGGCGGATACGCATTCGAGCTGTAGTCCAGCTCGCCCGACAGATACAGCGGAATCGAATCCTTGGTCTCGCCCGCGTAGACCAGGATCGAATCGAAACCGACCTTGTCCGCGTTGTAACCATTCGAGTTCTTCTTCAGCGTCAACTGCGCCTCGGTCACGCTCTTCGGGTCGATGTTGTACGGTCCAGAGACAACCGCCTCAGTTGGGCGGAACTTGCTCAGGTCATCCAGGAAGGCCTTGCCGGCATCGCCCTTGCGGTCGGTGTTGTCCTTGCGGAGCGTGGCGGCCTGGTCCATGAACTTGGCGAACTGCGAGTAAGCCCGGATGTTGTTCGATCGGAGCAGGCTGCGCAACAGGGCTGGGCCGGGCCGGGTGATCTTGAATTCAACGGTCGTGTCATTCACGGCCACGACATCAGCAATCTGGGTCCAAATCGAGTCGCTCTGGGCCCAGAACACGTTGTAGGTGCCGACAATGTCCTTGGCGGTGTAGGCCGAGCCATCGCTCCACTTCAGGCCCTTCTTGAGGGTGATGGTCAAGGTGTTCTTGACGGGCAGCGGGGTCGGGACCGGCGCGGCGGTGGGCTTGGGGGCGTCTGTCGGCTTGGTGGCCGCGGTCGGCGCCGGAGCGGCGGTTGCCGGCACGGCGGTCGGCTTGGGGGCTTCGGTCGGCTTCGGCGACGCGGTGGGCGTCGCCGAACCGCAGGCCGCCAGCAGCAGGCTGAGGGCAACGGCGGTCATCGCAAAACTCTTGAGTTTCATATGTTCCTCCTCGTGGAGTGTTTGGGTGGGGCGGGTCGGCAAATGTCGGTCCGCGACTGTGGAACGCCTAACAGCGCCTATTTCGGGGGCGATTTCTCCGGTTTCGCCTGCGGTTTGGTTTGTTAGCGTTACTTAGCGCTGGGAACCGCGAATCAGAATTACCAGCACGACAACAAATAGTATACCCACGAACAGCGAAGCGATGCTGATCACGTGCTCGGCGGTGCCGTCCTGCGTCACAATTGCCAGCGCTCCGGAAGCCACGATGATAAACACCGCTACCTGGAACCACACCCGGCCGATCTCAGGGCTGATCATGCCGCCTACACGCCTTGGCGCAGGCGGGGATTAAAGACTTCCTCGAGCGCGCGCATGATCCAGACCAGCCCGATTTGCAGGGCCACGATGGCGGCGATCGGGGTGATCACCCCCCAGGCGGCCTGCGCGTTATAGATCGCGCCCTTGGCCTCGGCCAGGCTCAGCATGACCCCCCAGTTGGCGCTGCTGAACGGAATGAAACCCAGAAAGACCAGGCTGGTCTGGTAGTAGATGGCGTAGATCATGGTGCTGACCAGCGCGATCGCCACAAACGACATCATGTTGGGCAGCATCTCGCGAAAAATGATGTGCCTTGCCCCGAGGTCCAGCATCGAGGCGGCTTCGATGTAATCGCGCTTCTTGAGCGACAGGACCACCGTGCGCACCTGGCGGGCCAGTGAGGGCCAGCCCAGAATCGCGATGATGATCGCCAGCATCCACGGCTCCTGAAGTTTCAGCGTTGTGGCCAGGATGGCCAGCAGCGGAAATCTCGGAATCGTGAGCCATAGCTCGATGAAGCTGACCAGCAGGCTGTCGATCCGCCCGCCAAAGTAGGCGGCCGCCGAGCCGATGGCCACCGCAACAAGCGTTTCGAGCACGCCGGTGATGACGGCGATCAGGATGATGTCCTTCCCGCCCGCCAGCAACAGCGAGAAGTTGTCCAGGCCCTGGAAGTTTGTGCCCAACGGAAACTCCGCCGATGGTCCCTCCGAAACGCGATCCATGCTCGCTTCGTCGGCGACCGGGCGGATCGATGGCCCAAAGAGCGAGCCAAACACGATCAGGATCACAAGCACCAGGCCGACAATGCCGAGTTTGTTCCGGCCGAACATGCGCAGTGTTTCCATGTTTGATCTCCCCGCTTAAGAACTCCCAACAAATCCTTTTATCGGAGGCGATATCCCCGGGCTTCGCCGGGGGATATCGCCTCCGAAATAGGTTTTGTTTGTTGCCCTAGAAGCTACCCCAAAACAACTGGCGGGATCACAGTCCCCGCGCTTTGCGCCGGGACTGTGATCCCGCCCCACATTTTCAGGATGACTTCTAGCCATTGGTGGTCGCAATCCGGACCCTCGGGTCCAGATAGCCGTAAAGAAAGTCGGCGATCACGCCCGAGATGACAACCGCCGCCGTCGTCACCAGGAAGATGCCCTGCATGACCGGATAGTCGCGGGCGCCCAGGGCAAGCACGGCCTCCCAACCCAGCCCGCGATATTTGAAGATCGACTCGATGATGAGCGAGCCGCCCATCGAAAAGCCAATCACGATCGCCAGGCGGGTGAACAACGGCAGGGACGCGTTTCGTCCAACGTAGGCCATCATGATCCGCGAGTCCTTCAGCCCGCGCGCTTTGGCGACCGTCACGTAGTCCTCACCCAGGGCGTTGATGGTGTTGGCCCGCATGGCCAGGATCCAACCGCCCACCGAGGTGAGCACATACACCGCCAGGGGCACCCGCAGGTGGCTCAGCACGTCGCCGAAGAATTCGGCCGTGAAGCCAATTTCGATGCCCGGCGAAATCGCGCCGCGCATTTGCGAGATCGGGATGATCTTCCAGACCGCGCCCAGCATCAACACGAACAACAGGGCCAGGGTGAACTGGGGGAGCGCTTCCATCACCGCGGCGAAGTTGCTGATCAGGTGGTCGATAAAGGTGTTGCGCCGGAAGGCGGCCAGGGTGCCGAGAATGATGCCGAGGGTGAAGCTGACGAAGAGCGAAGTGCCCACGCTGAAGATCGTCCAGGGCAGGCGCTGGGCGATGATCTCGCCGACCGGCACACCCCGCGCCTTGTAGGACGTCCCCAGATCGCCCTTGAGCAGGTTGCCGATGAAGTTGACATACTGGGTCATCACCGGCTGGTCGAGCGGCAGGTTCATCATCATGGCCGCCTGGTTGCGGGCATCCTCGGCCGAGGCGCCGGCCCGGACCAGGTCCTCCATGAAGATATCGATTGGGTTGCCGGGCATCAGCCGGATCAAAAAGAAGGTCAGCGACACCGCCAGCCAGATCGTGATGATGGCCTTGGCCGTGCGGCGCAGAATGAAGGCCAGGGTGGTCTGGCTGAATGGGCGCGCCGGGACGGGCGCCATGGGGGTGGTTGGGATTGCGCGCATGTTTTGCTTGTCTCCTTCGCGCTATCGCTCCGCCTGGAGCTTCTGCTCACTGACCGGATGGCAGGCAACGGCCGTGCCGTCCTTGAAATACGTCAGCACTGGCACCTGGGCCGCGCAGCGCTCGCCCTCGAAGGCCGGGCAGCGCGGATGGAAGGCGCACCCCGGCGGCAACTTGAACAGGCTCGGAATATCCTCGCTCCGCAACTGGATGCGTTCGCGCCTGAGCACACCTTCCATTTCGGGCTCGGGGATGGCGGAGAGCAGGGCCTTGGTGTAGGGATGTTGCGGGTGATCGATCAGGGTGCGGGCTGGCGCCAGCTCGACCATCCGGCCCAGATACATCACCCCAATCCGGCCCTCCCAGGCAAAGAACTTGGCCAGGGCCAGGTCGTGGGTGATGAACATCACCCCCAGCCCCATCTTTTGCTTTAGGGCGGTCAAGGTATTGAGCAGCGAGATGCGAATCGACATGTCGACCGAAGCCACCGCCTCGTCAGCCACGAGAAAAGATGGGCTGACCGTCAGGGCGCGGGCGATCGAGACCCGCTGGCGCTGGCCGCCGCTCAGTTGATGAGGATATTTGACGATCAGGTCAGCGGCGGGCGTCAGGTTGACCAGCTCGAGCAGTTCGATCGCCCGGGCGCGGGCGGCCGCCTCGCCGCGAACCAGCCCATGCCGCAGCAGCGGGGCCGACAGGATCTGGTAGATCGTCTGCGACGAATTCAGCGAAGCGTATGGATCCTGATGGATCAGTTGCACGCCCAACCGAAATTGCTTCCATGCATTGCCCTTCAATTCACGGATGTCGGTGCCTTTGAACGAGATCGAGCCCGAGCTGGGCGCGAGCATCCCGGCCACCATCTTGCCGGTGGTGGTCTTGCCACAGCCGCTCTCGCCGACCAGGCACACGACTTCGCCCGGCGCGATGTCGAGGCTGACGTCGTCGACGGCCCGCACGACCTGCCGTTTGACGCTGAACTCCTTGGTCAGATTCTTGAGTGAAATGATGGGCGTTGTCATGGGCGTTGGGCAGCCGCGCTCTCGGCGCGAGCGCTGGCAATCTCACGCCAATAGTGGCACTTGACTTCGTGCCGGTTGCCGAGGTCCTCAGCGGCCGGCTCGGACTGGGAGCATTGGGCGCGGGCATGCGAACAGCGTTCATGGAACTTGCAACCGTTGGGCAGGTCGATCAGGTCGGGCGGCGAGCCGGGGATCGAAGCGAGTGAATCGCGCTCGGACTCCAGCGTTGGCAGCGAGCGGAGCAGACCGCCGGTGTACGGATGACGAGACTGATTGAACATGCTGCGCGTGTCGCCAATCTCGACGATGGCGCCGGCGTAGTAGGTGGCCATCCGATCGACCAGTTCGGAGGCCAGGGCCAGATCGTGCGAGATGAAGATCATCGAGAATTTGAGCGCGGCCCGCAGTTCCCGCAGCACATCGATGACGCTGCGCTGGGTGAGCACATCGAGGGCGGTCGTGGGCTCGTCCAAAATCAGCAGTTGCGGCTCGAGCAACAGCGACAGGGCGATCAGCACGCGCTGGCGCATGCCGCCGGACAGCTCGTGCGGGTAGGCCTTCCAAACACGGTTTGGATCAAGGCGGACCAGGCTGAGCAGGTGCTTGCCGCGCTCGTCTAACGCGCGCCCCTGCGGTCCGTCATGGGCCTTGGCGGTGTCGGCGAACTGGTCGGCGACGCGCAGGACCGGGTTGAAGGCGTTCATCGAGCCCTGAAACACCATCGCGCATTCTTTCCAGCGGAACTTGCGCAGGCCGTCCTGGTTCAGTTTGCGCACGTCGATCTCGCGCTCGACGGCGTCAGGCTGGCCGTGCACGAGCGTGTGCCGCCGATAAATGATCTGGCCTGAGGTGATCCTGGCATTCGTCGGAAGCAGGCGGATCAGGCCGGTGCCGATGGTGGTCTTGCCGGAGCCGCTCTCGCCAATCAAGGCGAGCGCCTCACCCGGCATGATGTCGAAATTTACATCCCGGGCTGCCTTCACAAAGCCGCGTTTAGCCTTGTATTCAATTCCAAGGTTCCGGACCGACAGCGTGGGGGTCTGGGGCATGGATGACTCCACAAGGCCGAGAGGCGAAATGCGCCCAACCCTGTAATGTTGTCGATTCTATCCGCGAACGGTAGTTCGCGTGGAAATTCTGGTGGCCCGACCTCGCCAGTCGGGTGAACCCTTAGGGTGGACCGGTTTAACGACGGGCTGAGGGGAAATTCGGGCTTGACGACGGATCTGGTGTCTGATATATTAGATACCAATGACCATCACTGAGGTCGCTCCTGCCGAGATTTCGCCGCTCAAAGCCAGTCGACTGACCGATCAAGTCTACGAGGCTATCACTGCCCGGATCCTGAATGGCACGTTCCGCCCGGGAAATCGCCTCGATGTCAATTGGCTGGCCGACAAGCTCGAAGTCAGCCCCACCCCGGTCAAAAACGCGTTGTCCCTGCTCGCCAACGAGGGCCTGGTCCAGATACTTCCTCGCAACGGCACGTTTGTCACCCAGGTCTCGCGCCGTTCGCTCGAGGAGGCGCTGAGCATCCGTGAAGCTTTCGAGCTGCTCGCCGCCGACACGCTCGCGGACAACGTGACCTCCGAACTGCTCGACGAACTTGCCGCCCGGGTCGATGCGATCCAGCACGCGCCGGATGTCGCCTCGCACTATCACCGCAACACCGAACTGCACCAGCGCCTGGTGGAAGTGAGCGGCAACCTGATGCTGGCAACACTTTATCGCCAGCTGCACGCCCACATCCACATCGCGCTGCTCCACGCTCGATCGTCGACGTGGAAGAACCGGGCGAGCGTGGAGGCCGACGAACACCGGGCGATCGTAAATGCCCTGGCCGCTCGTGATGTGGAATTGCTTAAGAGCGCAATCCGTGCGCACTTGAAACGATCTCGAAAATCACTGCTCGAGGAAATACGCACCCAGGAGGATACATGAAACAGCAACGCTTCGTCAGATTCGCATCGATATCGCTGGTCGCGGCCGTCCTGGCCGCCTGCGCGGGCGCCGCGCCTGCGCCAGCCCCCGCGCC
>JBDSIP010000476.1:0-4318 GCA_039917915.1 Thermoflexales bacterium | reverse complement strand
AAGCCCGATTTCCAACGTGAACGGTTCTTCCTGGATCAGCCTGTTGCCTGCTCCGCATTCGCCTTGAGCACCTGGCGCAGCGCTTCCGCGCCGCCGGCGATGTCCAGCAGCTCATTGGTGATGCCGGCCTGGCGGGCCTTGTTGTAGGTCAGGGTCAGACCCGTCACAAGTTCGCTGGCGTTGTCGGTGGCGTTCTTCATCGCCACCATGCGGGCGGCATGTTCGCTGGCCAGCGACTCCAGAATGGCCTGGTACACCTGCATTTCAGTCAGTCGCGGCAGCAGGCTGTCAAGGATCTGGCCGGGATCAGGCTCGAAATCGTAGGCGGGTCGCGGACCGGCCGCCGTGGCTCCCTCCGGCATATGGTCGGCCGTCGCGAGCGGCAGCAACTTCTTCACGACCGGCCGCTGGGTGGCCATGGTCACGAAGTCGGTGTAGACGATGTAGACCTCGTCGGCCTTGCCCGCCAGAAAGTCATCGACACATGTCTTGGTGATGGCCGTTGTGTCAAGCAGAGTGGGCTTCTGCGGCAAGCCCGAGTAATCGGACAGCACATGCGCGCCGCGCCGATACAGGAAGTTGAGTCCCTTGCGTCCCACCGCGATGTAACTGACGTTGGCGGTTTGTTCCTTGCCGAACGCGAAAGCCGCCCGGGAAACGTTGGTATTGAACGCCCCGCACAAACCCCGATCGGAGGTGATCAGCAGAATGTAGACGTTCTTGACCTCGGTCCTGCGGGTGAGGAGCGGATGGCGCGTCTCGCCGCCCGCGATTGAAGCGATGCTGGCCAGCAGCTCCCGGGCGCGCTGCGTGTAGGGCCGGGTCGCGGTCGCCTGGTCGACAGCCCGCCGCACGCGGCTTGCAGAGACGGCCTGCAACGCCTTGGTGATCTGGCGGATATTTTTGACGCTTTTGATGCGCCGACGGATTTCTCGTGCCGTCGCCATGGATTTAGTTGCTCCACGTCCGGTTGAACGCGTCGGTTGCCGTCCGGAGCCGCGCGATGCTGTCATCGCTCAGCCGTTTCTCGGACATGATCGCGTTCATCAGGTCGGAATATGCGCTGTCCATGTACTTAATAAACTGGCTTTCCCAGGCCACGACCCGGCTGACCGGAACCTTGTCCAGAAAGCCATTGTTGGCCGCATACATCGCCGTCACCTGATGCGCCAGTGACCGCGGCTCGTACTGCCCCTGCTTGAGCATCTCGGTCAGACGGCGACCGCGCTCGAGTTGTTCGAGAGTCTTTTTATCAAGGCCTTCGCCAAAGCTGGCAAACGCGGCGAGCTCGCGGAACTGGGCAAGTTCAAGCTTCATCTTTCCAGCAACCTGTTTCATTGCGCGGGTCTGAGCGTCGCCACCCACCCGGCTGACGCTCAGGCCGACAGAAATGGCGGGACGGATACCCGAGTTGAAAAGGTCCGACTCGAGGAAGAGCTGGCCGTCGGTAATCGAAATCACGTTGGTCGGAACATACGCGGCGATGTCGCCGAGCTGAGTCTCAATGATGGGAAGCGCGGTTACGGAGCCGCCCGAGCGCGGATCGGCGACGAGATTGTAGCCGTCGCCGAGGGCCTTCATGTCATGCTTGGCGTTGTCTTCGCCCAGCACACCGTCATAGACCTGGCCGTTAACGCTTTCACCGGCGCCCCAGTCGGAGGATGCGTCCTTGGCCCGAATGACCCAACGCTTGGCAAGCCGGGCTGCGCGCTCGAGCAACCGCGAATGCAGATAGAAGATGTCGCCCGGATACGCCTCGCGTGCGGGCGGGCGGCGAAGCAACAGCGAAACCTGGCGGTAGGCGTAGGCGTGCTTGGTCAGATCGTCGTAGACGCACAACGCGTCGTTGACATACGTGTCGCCGACCATCACGCCATCCTCCATCACCTCTTCAGCCATGGCGGCGCCGGCGTACGGGGCGATGTATTGCAGCGCCGCGCTTTCGGACGCCGACGCGGCCACGATGGTGGTGTATTCCATCGCGCCATACTTTTCGAGTGTGGCCTGCACGCGCGCGATCTGGGCCAGTTTCTGCCCGATCGCGACGTAGATGCACACCACGCCCTTGCCCTTCTGGTTGATGATCGTGTCGATCGTGACAGCGGTCTTGCCTGTGTTGCGATCACCAATGATGAGTTCGCGTTGTCCGCGCCCGATCGGGATCAGCGCGTCGATGGCCTTGACACCGGTTTGCAGCGGGGTATCGACGTTCTGGCGCTTGATCACGCCCGGGGCGATGCGCTCGAGGGGGCGATACTTCGTCGACGCGACCGGGCCTTTGCCGTCAATCGGCCGGCCAAGCGGATCGACCACGCGCCCGATCAGCGCCCGGCCAACCGGCACGGAAATCACGCGCCCAGTGGATTTGACCGTGTCGCCCTGCTCGATGCTCTCATAGTCACCCATCACGACGACACCGATGATGTCGGGTTCCAGATTCAGCGCGAGGCCGAGGGTGCCGGTTTTGGTGAACTCAATAAGTTCGCCTGCCTGGGCGCCCGCAAGTCCGGCGCAGCGGGCGATGCCGTCGCCAATGTCAACAACAGAACCGACATCGACGGCGGCCACGGCCGGAGCGAAGTTGTCGATTTGCGCTCGAAGAGCGGCGGTCACATCATCCAGGTTGAAAGTCGCGGGGGTTTCCGTGCGAGACATGCTTGTTGATCCTCCGGAAGTTAAGGTGCTAAACAGGTCAGATTTTATCAGGCTGCGGGGAGCTACGGCAGGCCAAGCTGCTGGCGCAGCGCCGCAATATTGTTTCGCACGGCGCGCGGGACGAGGGTCGCCGGGTCGACGAGTTTCTTGACGAGATCGGTGTTGGCAACCGCGGCCGTGAGCCAATCCTGATACGCCGCTTGCTGGCGCGACTGCAGGTCCGACGGGCTGAGCGCGCGCACTTCGCGGCCAATTGGCAACACGATCATGAAGCCGCCCTGGGTCGAGGTCAGCACGGCTGTAACTTTGTTCAACTGGGCCGTCTGCAAGGCCGTGAGGATCGAGTCGCCGAACTGGGGGGCGACATTCTCCTCCAATGTCCAGCCAAGCGCCTCGCCCGTCCCAACGGCTGCTGGTTCGGTGATGGCGTTGGTCGCGCTGATCAATGCGTCAAATGTGATGGCGCCGGACGTAAGCCGGGCCAGCGCGGCCGTGGCCGTCGCCTCTTCGTTAAAGCGGATATAGCTGATCTGAATGTGCGGGGCGGTCTTTGTGACGCCGTCAGCAAACGACGCCTGCAACTTCTGGATAATGACGCTTTGCTCGTATGACTTGACGAATTCAGTCGCCGGATATCCGAGATCGGCGAAGAACTTCTCGCCGCTTGCGTTGGCGTTGGTGTAGTCGGCCTCGCTGATCGAGGTCGGCTGCGCCCGCGGCGTCGCCGTCGGCAGCGTGGTCGTCACCCCGGGCTGCGGCGGTTCGGGCGTAGCGGTGGGGAAGGGCGTGGGCGTTTGCAGGAAGTAGCCCAGGCGTTCCTGCTGCAGTCGCAGGGCCTCGGCCGGGCTGGCCGTTAGCCCGCGCCGGGCGGCTTCCTGACGGATGATCTTGTCGCCGATCAGGCTGTTCATCGCGCTGTTGGCGATCTGCCCGGCGTCGACTTGCGCGGCGGATTGCTCGAACTGCTGCTGGTAAATCTGGACCAGGAATTGCGATCCCTGGTCGCCGGTCGCCTGGAGCTGGTTGATCTGCGCCGAAAGCTGGTTGAGATTGTAGGTTGTGTTCGAGAACTCCAGCTTTGTCCTGCGCTGAAAGTCGGTGGCGCTGATGGCGTCGGGACCGACCGTAGCAACGGCCCGGTTGGGTTCCACGATCAAGAGCTGGACGGCGGCAGCGGCCACCAGCAGGA
Source organism: Thermoflexales bacterium (assembly GCA_039917915.1). GTDB lineage: Bacteria > Chloroflexota > Anaerolineae > J036 > Brachytrichaceae > Brachythrix. Next base: position 474 of record JBDSIP010000476.1, on the reverse strand, counting down.
CGGTCAGGACCAGCGTGACAACACTGCCGATCACGACGATCCGGCGATTCAGCGCGGAGCGATCGAGACGCGGCTTGAATTCCTTCATCTCATAGCCGCCGCGGAAGCGGTTGCTGCGAAGGAACTTCGGCTCCGGCTTCGCCGGCTGCTCGGGTTCAGGCTTTTTGGACATGTGAAGGTGTCATCGGAACGTGTAGGTGAACCGCCGGCGTTCATTCCGCCACGCGAAGCCATAGGACGTCCGGGCGGGTCAGGCTTCGACTGCGACCGATGTCATGCCTGGCCCGAACACGGCAAACGCCTCTGGAGACGCGAAACGCGGCTCGACCGGCGCGCCGCTAGGCCGCTGGCTGCGCGGGCTCGGAAGCGGGTTCGACCGGCGGCTGCGCCAGAGCGGAGCGCGGGGTCTTCAGCGGCTCGGCAATCACCAGCATATGCCGAATGATGTCCTCGGTCAACTTGATCCGATTATCG
>JBDSIP010000475.1:0-7295 GCA_039917915.1 Thermoflexales bacterium | reverse complement strand
ACTGCGATGATGTCGTCGACATGGGCCTGGATATGCGGCCAGGTCAGCGCGCCGACCTGGCTCACGCGCAGCCCATCCGCGATGGTCTGGGCGGCCTGTTCGGCCGGAACGGAGACAATCTTGCCGGCCCGCAGGCTGGCCTGGGCGTCGGCGGCCAGGGCCGGCTCCACCCCAATCACCCGCGCGTTGGGGAGCAGGGCCTTGATTGCGACCGCGACGCCGCTGATCAACCCGCCTCCGCTCACCTGCACGATGACAAGGTCGGTCTCGGGTGCATCCTCGGCAATCTCGAGTCCCAGTGTGCCTTGGCCGGCCATGACGCGCAGGTTGTCATACGGGTGTATCTCGACCAGGCCGCGGGCCGCGCCGATCTCGGCGCACAGGCGGGCGCGCTCGGCCGAGGACGGGCCGCTGATCGCGACTTCCGCGCCGTAGCTCCGGGTCCGCTCGAGTTTGATCGCTGGCGCATTCGAGGGCATCACCACCACGGCCTTGATCCCCAGGGCGCGCGCGGCATAGGCGACGGCCTGGGCGTGGTTGCCACTGGAGTGGGCGACGATGCCTTTGGCCCGGTCCGCCGCGCTCAAGCTGGCCAGCGCGTTGTAGGCGCCACGGATCTTGAATGCCCCCATTGGCTGCAACGACTCGAGTTTGAGCCGCAGATCAATCCCATCCTCGGTGGGGTAGTGGGCGAGAGGTGTGCGCCAGGCCACGCCGGCGATGCGCGTTGCGGCCTGTTGGATATCGGTAAGGGTGATCATGAGTTACGGGAGGGGACCGCAGACGGCAGACCGCGGGCGGCTCGAGCCAACGGCGGTCTGCGGTCGGCGGTTGGGGTCAAACATACGCTACCTTGTCCTGCACGACATCGCCCACATCAAAGTACTGCCACCAGGCCCGCGTGGCAGGCGCATCGTTGCCGAACCAGCGCCCCCACAGCGGCGAGTGCCCAATCCCCTCGATGTCCATGACCGGCATGCCGTCGACAGCGGCGAGTGATTCCGGCACGACCCCGTCGCCCATTTCATCGCCGGACGCGCCCAGGAATTCGTAGTTGCGATAGGCCAGCAGCTCACGGGGTGTGCCTCCGGAGAGGCGGCCCTGGATCAGTTTTCCGCGCACGGTCAGGTATTGCACGTCTGTCCAGTAGGCGCCGGGGTAGGTTTCGCCGAGCCAGGCGGCCTGCCGCATCCCGGGCTGGTTGGATGCCGCGCCGCCGCGCAAGGGACTGCCCAGCATGATCAGCCGCGAGACGCGGGTGTGGCCGTGGTGGGGCGCATGATGCGGCCGAATGGCTTTGTCGGCCAGGTAACCTCGCCCGATGACGCCGCCCGCGCTGTGCCCGACCAGGACGACCTTGCTTGCGCCCGTGACGCGCAGGGCATGCAGCACGGCCTGATGGGCGCAATCGACCAGCAGTTTGTAGTCCGAGAACCCGCCCAGCACCCAGGTTGCCCGGGTGACGTGGGTGATGAACACCCGCCGGCCCGCGATGCTGGCCAGCATTCGGGCGAGCGCTTGATAGTCGCGCCAGTCGGAGCCGAAGCCGCCGATGATGACGATCGGATCGCGTTGCATGGCGCGATTATCCATGGGGTGAGAAACGACATCCAGCATCGATGCCCCCGGCGCAACCGGGGGCATCGATGCTGGAAATCACCCAATCACATCCGCCCCCACGAACCTCCGCAGCGGCTCGGGCACCACCACGCTGCCGTCCGCGCGCTGGTAGTTCTCGAGCACGGCGATCAACGTGCGGGGCAGGGCCAACCCCGAGCCATTCAAGGTTGCGGCCAGCTCAGCCTTCGCCCCCCGCTCGCGGCGGAACTTGATCCCGGCCCGGCGGGCCTGGAAGTCGCCGACGTTGCTGATCGAGCTCACTTCCAGCCACTCCTGGCAGCCCGGCGCCCACACTTCGAGGTCATAGGTCATCCGGGCGCAGAAGCCGGTGTCACCGGTCGCCAACAGCTTGACCCGATACGTCAGACCCAGCACCTTGAGTGTTTCCTCGGCGTCGGCCAGCATCTTCAGATGCTCGGCCTCGGCCTGCTCGGGTGCGCAAAACGTATACATCTCGACCTTGTCGAACTGGTGGCCGCGCTTGATCCCCCGGCTGTCCTTCCCGGCGCTCATCTTTTCTCGCCTGAAACAGGGCGTATACGCGCAGTAGCGCAACGGAAGGTCCGCGCCTTCGAGGATCTCGCCCCCGTGCAGGTTCGTGATTGGGACCTCAGCCGTCGGCACGAGCCAGTAGTCCTCCTCCGCGTCGTGATACAAGTTGTCGCGGAACTTGGGCAACTGGCCCGACGCGAACAAGGTCTGTTCCTTGACCATCGCCGGCAGATACACTTCGCGATAGCCCTGGGCCTGGCGCAGATCAAGCATGAATGCTATCAGCGCCCGCTGCAGCCGGGCGCCCAGCCCGGCCAGCACATAGAAGCGGCTGCCGCTCAGCTTGACCCCCCGCTCGAAGTCGATGATTCCCAGGGCCGGCCCCAGGTCCCAGTGCTCTCGAGGTTTGAAGTCAAACGTCTTGGGCTCACCTTCGACCCGCATCACCACATTCGCATCCTCGTTCGGACCCACCGGCGCGCGCGCGTCGACCAGGTTGGGCAGGCTGGCGGTCAGTCCGTCGAGCTCGGCCTCGATCCGCCCGAGCTCGGCCTCGTACTGGCTGATCCGGTCGCCGACCTCGCGCATCTCGGTCTTCCTGGCCTCGCGCGCGGCGGCATCGGGCATCCGCCCGATCTCCTTGCTGGTGGCGTTGCGCAGCGCGCGGAGCGCCTCGTTCTCCTTCAGGATATCGCGCCGCTGGGTGTCCAGGGCGAGGATCGAATCCAGGCGCTCGACGCTCTCATTGCGGTCGCGCAGGGTCTGGCGCACCACCTCGGGCTGGGTGCGAATCAGGTTGATGTCCAACATGGCTTGGCCTCCTCGAAAACAGATTGCGCCCTTCATCCATGCCAGGACGAAGGGCGCTCGTGGTGCCACCTGACTTCGCGCCGGACAGAAACCCGGCGCCTCAAACCGTCCGATATCGGGGACCCCGCCGCGCTCATCGCGCGGTGCTCGGCGAGTGGAAGCGATCGTCCGGTCCGCTGCTGTCTCGCACCCCCGACAGCTCTCTGCTGCGTCCCGCACATGCCGTTCGCGTCATTGCAACCTGTCCGAATTATAGGCTTGGTTTGCGGGGCCAATAGGGGGGTGCATTGCTGTTTGGGATTTTTCCCCCAGTGGCGAATGCCGCCAATATGGGCCGGTTCAGCCGGCCCATATCGATCCCGACCTCTCAAGCTTTGATCGCGCGCAGCGCCCCGATCAGCGCCTCGTCGTCCAGGACCGTCCGCGGGTCCAGGGTGACCCGGTCATCGATGATCCGGCTGATCACCGGAGTTGGCGCGTGACGCAGGCGCCGAGCCAACGCCTGCGGCTGCGCGCCGCTCAGGGCAACCACCCGCGTCGGCAGCGTCTCGCCCGGCAGGCTGCCCCCGCCGACCGTCGACGCGCCATCGATGACCTCGGCCGTCAGCCCGTTGGCCGCCAGCCACGGCCCAAGCGCCTCTGCGATGCGGGCCGCCCGTGCCTCGATCGCGCCGACCGTCATTGCCATCATCCGCACGACCGGCACCTCGCGCGCGGCCTCGCCCCGAGCGTAGTGCAACAGCGTCGCCCCGAGCGCCGCCATCGAAAACTTGTCGATCCGCATCGCCCGCTGTAACGGGTGCCGTCGGCAGCTCTCGATCGCTTCCTTGCGCCCGACCATGATCCCGGCTTGCGGCCCGCCTAACAGTTTGTCGCCGCTGAAGGCGATCACATCGGCCCCGGCCCGCACGCTGTCCTGGACCATCGGCTCGCGGGCGAGCCCAAACGCGCTGGTGTCGATCAATGCCCCGCTGCCCAGATCGTCCAACGCAAACGTGTAGGTCGCGCGCTCGCGCGCCAGGCGGACCAGCCCGTCGAAGGGGACCTCTTCCGTAAATCCGATCAGCCGGAAATTCGACGGGTGCGCGCGCAGGATCGCGATGGCGTCATTTTCCGGGTCAGCCAACGCCGAGGCATAGTCGGCGGCTCGAACCTTGTTGGTTGTGCCGACCTCGACCAATTTCGCCCCGCTCTGGCGCAGCACATCCGGAACGCGGAAGCCGCCCCCGATCTCGATCAGCTGCCCGCGCGAGATCACCACCCCCCGGCCCTGGGCAAGGGCGGCCAGCATCAGGGTCGTCGCCGCCGCGCAGTTGTTGACCACCAGCGCGGCCTCGGCTCCGCTCAGCGAGCGCAACAACGCTTCTACCCCGCCGCCGCGCGGGCCGCGCTCGCCCGCCGCGATGTCGTACTCAAGCGCGGAGTAATCCTGGCTGACGGCCAGGATAGCCTGCTGGGCGGCCGCGCTCAAGGGCGCCCGTCCGAGGTTGGTGTGAATAATCACTCCGCTCGCGTTGAGGACCCGACGCGGGATCGCCGCCCCCGCCGCGTCTGCCAGCGCCGCGCGGGCCGTCGCGATGATGGCCGCGCTGTCGGGCACCGGACCGTTGGCCCGAGCCACTGCTCGCGCGAATTCGAGCGCGTCCCGCAACGCCTGGGCCGCGCGGGCGCTGCCTTCGGAGACGACCAGGTCGGCCGCGGATTCGAGGAGTTGGTTGACGCTTGGGAGCGCGCGCAGCGCATCTGATGGCATGCGGTGATTATAGGGAGCGCCGGGCCGCATTACAATGTCGCGGATGCAGCGTTTTGCGGTTCGGGCTCAATCTCCGGTGGTTGCGCGCATCGTCAGCCTTCTGCTCGCTGCTGGACTGCTGGGCGCATGCGTGCCGCAGGAAGCGCTCACCCCCATCGCGTCGCCAAATGCCGAGTTGCCCTCCGGCGCGCGCGCCGCCCAGTCTTTTATCGACGCCCTGAATCAACAGGTCTATCCAGCCGGGTTCTCCTTGCTCGATGATGCCGCCCAAACCCGGCTCAAGAACGCCGATGGATTGCGCCGCCAATACGAGGCCGCCCGCGATACCGCGACGGCCATTACCCTGACCTGGCAATTGCGGGGCGGCCTGCTGCAGGAGGGAAGTGTGGCGACCGCCCAGCTTGTAGGCGTCTGGCAGACTGCGGTCGTCGGCACCTTCAACACGACCAGCACCCTCCGGCTTGCCCATGACGGGAAAGCCTGGCGCATCGCCTGGACGGCCGATCTGATCGTGCCCGGGCTGGCCGGCGGCGATCTCTCGCTGCGCCGGGATGTCCCGCCGCGGGGGTCGATCATGGCCGCTGATGGGTCGGCCCTCGCGGTACCAGGGACCGCCCAAACCGTGGGCGTGCGGCGCAGTTTGATTGGAAGCCCGGCTGAAGAGCAGGCCATGGCGCGTTCGCTGGCGCGCTTGACCGGCTTGTCGGCAGCCGAGATCATCGCCCGCTACCAAAAGTACCCCGAAGATTGGTTTGCCCCGATCTCCGATGTCAGTGACGACGCGCTGGCCCGCCTGGGAGCCGATCTCGCCAACTATCCCGCTGTGAGCGCCCGGCCGCGCCCGTCGCGGGCCTATCCGCAAGGCACTCTGGCCGCCCACGTCGTGGGCTATGTCGGCGGCATCTCGCCGGAACAGGTGGCGCTGTATCGCCTGCGCGGCTATGGCGGCGACGAACAGATTGGGGTGGCGGGCGTTGAAGCCGCCCTGGATGAGACCCTGGCCGGCCGGCCGGGCGGCGCGCTCTCGCTGGTCGCCGGCGGCTCAGCCAGCGTGATCGCCCGGCGCGCATTTGTCCCCGGCCGGGATGTCCATCTCACCATCAGCCCAACGGTTCAACTTGTCGCCCAATCCGCGCTGAATGGCCTGCGCGGTGCCGTCGTGGTCATGGATCCGCGCACGGGCGGGGTGCTGGCCATGGCCAGCTCGCCCGGATTCGATGCGGCGACGTTTGTCACGGCCGGCGTGGAGCGCGAGCGGGCCGCGCTTTTCACCAACGCTCAGAAGCCGCTGCTCAATCGGGCCATTCAGGGCGCCTATCCGCCCGGCTCGACCTTCAAGATGGTCACCCTCTCAGCCGCCATCGGCGAGGGTCTGACCAACGCCAATGACGTGTTCTTCGACCCTGGCTACTGGGACGGTCTGGGCGCCGGCTATCGCAAAACGTGCTGGCTCAAGACCGGCCATGGCCGGATCGGCTTGCAGGACGGTCTCACCGCATCGTGCGACATCGTCTTTTATGAGCTTGGCAAGCGCCTGGACGCCAGGGGCCAGTCCGTGCTTGGCCAGTACGCCACCCGCTTTGGCTTTGGCGCGCGCACGGGGGTCGAGCTGCCTGGGGAAGTGACCGGGAACTCGCCCGACCCGGCCTGGAAGAAGCAGCGGGTGGGGGAGGTCTGGACGCCCGGCGACACGGTGAACTTTTCGATCGGCCAGGGCTTCATGCTGGCCACTCCGCTTCAGATCAATCAAATGACGGCGGCGATCGCCAATGGCGGCGTCATGCATCGACCGAGCCTCGTGGCGGGGACGGCTGAGGCCGGCGCCGCTCCGAAAGCAAATCCGCCGGTCAAAACCAGCACGCTTCCCACACCCCAGGCGCTGTCTCTGATTCAAAAGGGCATGATCGGGGTGACCACCAATGCCAGTCTGGGTACGGCCACCTACCGTTTTTCAGAATTTGAGTACTATCTGGTGGATGGCCGCTGGACGGCGGGCAAGACCCTGACGGCCGCGCAGCGCCAGGCCGCCCAGCGCCTGACCGTGGCTGGAAAAACCGGCACCGCCGAGACCGGCACGGCCGACAAGCCATATGCCTGGTTTACCGCCTACGCGCCGGCGGCCGATCCCCAGCTCGCCATCACAGTGTTGATAGAAAACATCGGTGAGGGCTCCACGTTTGCGGCGCCGCGGGCGCGCCAGATCATTGAAGCCAGTTTTGGCCTGCCCATCTCTGAGCTTCCGAAGGATGTAAAAGCTACTGAATGAGAACAGGATTGGTCGTCAAGGCGCATAGCGGTTTCTTTACCGTATTGGTCGAGGGGGGTGACCGCGTGACCTGTCAGGCGGCGGGCAAGCTCACCCGCGGGCGCCACACCGAGGACCTGCTCGCGGTGGGAGATCAGGCTGAATTCAGCGATATCGAGGGCGATGGATTTGTGCGTGGGCGGATTGAGCGGGTGCTGCCGCGCAAGAGCTCACTATCGCGCCGCGATCCGGTTGCGAATACCTCCCGCAAGGACGTCCGCGAAATCCGCCAGGTCATCGTCGCGAACGTCGATCTGGTCGTGTTCGTATTCGCCTGCGCCGAACCTGATTTCCACGCCCGCATGCTCGACCGTT
>JBDSIP010000474.1:0-7115 GCA_039917915.1 Thermoflexales bacterium | reverse complement strand
CAGAAGCGACAGGCCCCCCGGCGTACGCCGGGGGGCCTGTCGCTTCTGGCATCCGCGTCTCCCCCAACTGGCGGAAATGGATACACCCAGGTCGATGGATGCGGTCAGGGTGTTCCCGCCTTAGGATGTTGTCATGGTCCGCGTATACATAGCCGATGGCTTGGCAGAAGAGCGATCAGCCCTCCGGTTAGTGATGCGGAGCCTTGACATGGTGGTCGTGGGCGAAGCTGGAGATTGGGAGACGACTTTGGCCAAGGCGCCTGCGACGCGGCTCGATCTTCTGCTGGTGGATTGGGATCTGCTCCCGGCCGAGTCCGGCGCAGCCCTGGACATGTTGCGGGCGGCCTGCCCAGGGACCATCATCGTCATTCTGATCAGTCACATGGAAGCCCGCCAGCAAGCCGCGCTCTCAGCCGGCGCGGATGTCTTCATCAGCAAGGGCGAACTGCCCGAGCGGGTGGCTGAACGATTGCGCGGTATCGCTGAAGGCCTGACGATCAAGTAAGTTCGCCGCGGCCGCGCACCAAGAACGTCGCTCCTCACTGCCTGGAGCGCCGCCAAAACAACAGAGGCAGCCTACTGAACCGATCCAGGAGGATCAAATCATGAATAAGGATGAATTCGAAGGCAAGTGGAAGCAGATTCGTGGACAGGCCCGCCAGTGGTGGGGCAAGCTGACCGATGACGATGTCGAACGCGTCGGCGGCAAGTACGAGCAGTTTGTCGGGCTGGTGCAGGAGAAGTACGGCTACACCCGCGAGGCGGCCGAGACCGAGATCAACAAACGGGTGGCCGAGTTTGACGCCAACCAGAAGAAGCAGGCCGCGCCGGTCAAGTAATTCGACGACCTCAGGCGCAAGCGGCGATTCACTTTCGCCGTGAGCGGCCAATGCAAACCAATCGCCGGAATCGAAGGTCCCCGGCGTGCCGGGGACCTTCGATTCCGGCACCAAATTATGTTGGGCGCCCCAGGTGGGAGTGCCTGCAAAAAGTATCACTTCATTCAGGAGAAAACATTATGTTGAATTTCATCATTTGGATCGTCGTTGGCGGGATCATTGGCTGGCTGGCCAGCATGATCATGAATACCAACGGCAGCCAGGGCACGCTCATTGACATTGTGGTCGGCATTGTTGGCGCGTTCCTCGGCGGCCTCATTTTGAGCCCGCTGCTTGGCATCGGCACGATCAACGATGGCAACTTCAGCCTTCCCGCGCTGCTGGTGTCGTTGCTCGGGGCAGTCATTCTGCTGGCCATCGTCAGACTGTTCCGCCGCGGCGGAACCCGCCGTGCATAGGGTATCAGAGCAAGACCGAAGCGTCTTCACGTTCAGGGCGACCCATGCAATCTGGCTGGTGTTCGGCCTGCTCGAAGCGCTCATCGGGTTTCGAATCGGGATGAAGCTCGTAGGCGCAAACCACGCCGACCCGTTTGCGATCTTTGTCTACAACACCACCAGCCTGTTCGTAGCCCCGTTCGCGGGGCTGGCGACTTCTCCATCGGTTGGCATGGCGGTGCTGGAATTGTCGTCTGTGATTGCCCTGGTCGCGTATGCGCTGATTGGCTGGGGCGTCGAAAGGATCGTCTGGTTGTTTCTTGACCGTCCGCGCGAAATCGCGGCCGGCGGGGCGCAACCGATGCGCAGCGGGCGTTGATCGCGAACGCCCATATTCAGTCCGCGCGCGTTCGCGCGCGCGGCAATGTTCGAGCAAGGAGAATCAATGTCCAACTTTTCAAACTCAGAAGATGTGTCTGTGGATCGCCGCCAGGAGACGGTGGTGACGCAACAGCCTGGCTACGCGGCAACTGAGCAGGTCACGCGCGACGTCGCGTCCGAGAAGCGCCAGACTCTGTTCCAGATCAACCGCATCCTTTACACCCTGTTGGGCGCGCTGGAGATCCTCTTGGCCGCCCGCTTCGTGTTGAAACTGATCGCGGCCAATCCGAGCAGCGGCTTTGCGGCCTTCATCTATGGAATGTCCGGCGTCTTCGTCGCCCCGTTCAATGGCCTGATCGCGACGCCGGCATCCGGCGGCACGATTTTTGAGGCGACAACGCTCATCGCCATGATCGTCTTTGCCCTCATCGTGTGGGGCATTGTGCGGATCATCCCGATCATCACCGACCGGCCGAGCGCGCGGACTGTCACGCGGACGACCCGCGAACAGACCCCGGGCGGCCAGGGCAACGAGCGCACGACCCGCACCATCACCAAGGACTGACATGAGACTGGGCATTAACAAGAGCATCGGCAGCCTGTTGCTCGCGATATGGCTCATCCTCACCGGCCTCGCCCACTTCGTCCCGGCGATCGCCGGGCTGGCCGTCGTGCTGGCGATTCTCGCCATCGTCGCTGGTGTGTTCATCCTGCTGGGGCGCTAGGAACCTCCAACAAAACCTGTTGCGGGTGCGATATCCCCCGGTGAAGCCGGGGGATATCGCACCCAAAGGAAGAAAATTAATGAAGAACGAAAAGAATCAACCCAAGTCCCGCATCAATCGCCCGGGCAGCTTCGTCGCCGGAGCGATTTTGGGCGGATTGGCGGGCGCCATTGCGATGCTCCTGATGGCCCAGCAATCCGGCAAGAAGACGCGTGATCAGATCGAGTTGAAGACCTTTGAGCTGCGCGACAAGGCCTCCGACGCCGTGGACGAGGTTGTCACCCAGACGCGCGATAAGGCCCGCCAGATCTCGTCCGACCTGCGGGCGAAGGCTCGGGAAATCCAGCAAAGCGGCGAGCAGTTGCTTGCCGAGCAGAAGGCGCGCATGAACAATGCGGTCGCCGATGGAAAACTGACCGCCTGATACGCCTTGAGGCCGCGCCTGGAGCAGCCGAGGCTACACGTCCTGGCCAGCTCCGGACGGGCCCGAAGGCATTCAGGAATAGCAGACATAGCACATATTGTCGAATCAGGAAGTCGTGTTTTTCAACGCGGGGGTGGGGAGGAGCAACAATGTTCAAGTCCATTCGCTATGCCTATGTTCGATTGATTTCGATCGCGCTTCTGACCACGGCAGGCATCGGGTTGGCTCAACTGTCCGCGGTTTCGCGCGTGAGCGCCAGCCAGGCCGCAATCCCGCCTATTTTGACGGATGCGGCGAGCTATCCGGTTTTGGCCAGCTCGATTGTGACGAATGCCGACCCGGCCGACCCGGTTGATGCGCCCAGCCGGATCCCGGAGATCATCGCCCTGATGTTCGGCGGTCTAGCCGCGTTGGCCATTGGATCGGATCCTCGCGCGAAACACACCCCGCGGAAATAGGGGCTCTTGTCGATAGTCAGGTGTCTCGATATCGTGCTGGGCCTCGTTCTTGCGTCCGGACGAGGCACTGGACCGACAACCGCCTCAGCGCCCTCTTCCCATCCCCCGAAAACCCACCCTTCGGGGGATGTCGCTGTGGACGGATTGAGCCTGGCCTATCTCAAACCCCATTTCCAGACCGGGCTGTATGTCGTCGTCACCGAAATCGCCAAGAAGTTTTTCTACTCGCGGATCGTAAATTCGAGTGTGTGACGATATGTTCCGGAAGCGATATGCCCCGGGACGGGGCATATCGCTTCCGGAATATCCTGTTGCGAGTTCGCGCTGGGATAATCTGGGATCACTCATGAACGACTTCGACATCCATCACCTCCGGACCGCAATACAGGTCGCCGGGCGCGCTCGCGAGCATGGCAACCATCCATTTGGCGCCCTGCTTGTGGACGAGAACAACCAGGTTCTGATGCGGGCTGAGAACACTGTGACCACCACACGCGACTGCACCGGCCACGCCGAGACCAACCTCGTCCGCCTGGCCTCGCAGCGCTATTCCCCGGAACAGCTCACACGCTGCACGTTGTACTCGAGCACCGAGCCGTGCGCGATGTGCGCCGGGGCCATCCACTGGAGCGGGATCGGGCGGGTCGTCTTTGGCTTGAGCGAGAACGCCCTGTATGAAATCGTCGGGCCCTCGCCAGAGCACTTGTTGCTCCCGTGCCGGGATGTCTTTGCCCGCAGCCAGCGCCCGATCGAGATTCTTGGCCCGTCATTGGCGCTGGACGCAGAGGCGCGCGCCGTGCACGCGGGCTTCTGGACAGCGGCGCCCGCGCCTCCGGATGCCGCATAGGAGACACGCCCTCATCATGCTTTTTGACCCGCCTCCCGAAACCCGTTTCGATCTGCGCTTCTCCCTCGCCGGCATCCCCATCCGGGTGCACCCGCTCTTCTGGATCGTGGCCGTGCTGTTCGGCCTGTCCGGGGGCGGCCTGCTGTATCTGCTGATCTGGGTGGCCGTCATCTTTGTCTCGATCGTCGTCCACGAGATGGGCCATGCCCTGCTGATGCGCTCGTATGGGCAATCCCCGCGGATCGTGTTGCATGGCGCCGGCGGGGTCGCCACCGCTGAGCCGGTTCAGTGGGGAAACCGTTGGGCGGGTGTGTCGCTGCAGCCGCGCCAGCAACTGCTGGTCTCGCTGGCCGGGCCGGGAGCGGGGTTTGTCCTCGCGGCGCTCGTGCTGGTCCTCGTGGTCGTTGCGGGCGGGTCCATCAGCGTGACGCCGTTGCTGGGCTTCATCCCCTGGCCATCCGCGGTGCTACCCTACGGCGGGCTGGTAAACGCGATCGTGTCGTCGCTTTTGTGGGTGAACCTGTTCTGGGGGCTGATCAATCTGATGCCGGTTTTTCCGCTGGATGGCGGGCAGGTCTCACGCACGCTGTTCACCCAATATGATCCGGCCGACGGCCCGCGCAAGTCGCTATGGGTGTCGATCATCGCCGGGGCCGTCGTTGCGCTGGCCGGCCTGGTGTTGCTGCAGAGCACGTATCTGGCGCTGTTGTTTGGCTATCTCGCGTTTCAGAGCTATCAGTCGCTGCGCGATCACCCTAAGGGTTAACCGGTTTAAGGGATGCCTGTGCCAGTCTCGAACCCAACGGCGTGATAGAGTCATCGACGTCTAGGAAGCATTAACGGAATCAGGTCTGGAAGTTTTGAGGGGCAAGACCCGCTATGACAAACGTCGCGCCTGAACGCGCCTACATCTGCGCTACGTGCGGCAGTATGTCGGCCCGGCCGGGCAGAGCTGGACGACGCTCGCCCAGATCCAGCGCACGCATCGCAATATGTTCCAGCGATTGGAACTGAATCTGTATGGTATTGGCAGCGCTCCCCAATTTGCGATTGGCCAGCGCGCCCTTCTAATCCGGACGCCGGGCGGCAACGTGCTGTGGGATTGCATCAGTCTGCTGGATGACGCGACGATCGACATCATTACCGCCCTGGGCGGCGTGAGGGCGATTGCGATTTCGCACCCGCACTTCTACACGACGGTGCTCGAGTGGAGCCGGGCTTTCGACGCGCCGGTTTCGCTGCATGCCGCCGATCGGCAGTGGATGATGCGGCCCGACCCGGCGATCCAGTTTTGGGAGGGGGAAACGCGCGATCTGCTCCCCGGCATTCGCTTGACCCGCGTGGGCGGCCATTTTGCGGGGAGCAGTGTCCTCATCTGGGACGCCGGCGTCGTGGCCGGGCTGCGCTTCGACCGGATCTATAGCGGGTTTTGGGACGCCCATGTGCGCGAGGATGCCCGGGCGGCGGTGCAACGCTCGGCGGCGCGCTACATAGCTTGGAGTCGGGGCGATGCCGGCCCCGAGCCGGCCCGGTGAATGAGACGTTGTTCGCCCGGCCCATGTCCAAATCCGCGAAAATCGTTACTGCTCGGTCCAGAGGCGTCGCGTCGACAGTCAGACAAAAGCGAACCATCAGCGCCAATCCGCGTGAATCTGCGGACAACACCTGCCGCGCCCGTGACGGGCCAAGCGGGCGCGGCATTGAATCCATCCGCAGATTGACGCAGATTGGCGCAGATTGGCGCAGATTGCTCCCTGTAGACTGCTCGGAATGCGGATTCTCTTCACTTTCATCGGCGGGAGCGGGCACTTCCTCCCGCTCGTGCCCGTGGCCCGCGCGACGGCGACGGCCGGGCATGTGCTCGCCTTCGGCTGCGGGCCGTCGATGCGCGCAACGGTCGAGGCTGCTGGGTTTCCAGTGTTTCCCCTCGGAACCGGCGCGGCTGCCACAGCGGCGCGGCTGCCGCTCCGCCCGCTCGATGCCGCCCGCGAAGATGAAGAGTTTCTCGAGCGCTTCGTCCGCCTTGCCGCCAGCGCGCGGGCGAACGATATGCTTGCGTTGTGCGGCCCGTGGCGGCCCGACCTGATCGTCTGCGACGAGGCCGACTTCGGCAGCATGCTCGCCGCCGAGCGGCTGGGCCTGCCCCACGCGACGGTCCTGGTCATGGCAGCCGGCTCGTTTGTGCGGGCGGAGGTCATTGGCGAAGCCCTCAACGCGCTGCGGGCCGCCCAGGCCCTGCCGCCCGACCCCGGGCTGGAGATCCTGTATCGGCATCTTGCGTTATCTCCCTTCCCGCCCAGCTTCCGCGATCCGGCGGTTCCGCTGCCGGCCACGGCGCATGCTTTCCGGGCCACACAGAAGCCCGCCGTCTCAACGCGCCCGCCCGGCCCGCCGATCGTCTACTTCACGCTTGGCACGGTCTTCAACATCGAGTCGGGCGACCTGTTCGCCCGGGCCCTGGCGGGGTTGCGCGAGCTGCCGATCAGGGTCGTGGCGACCGTCGGAGAGGGCATCGACCCGGCCGAGTTTGGCCCGCAACCGGCCAACGTCCGGATTGAGCGCTATATCGCCCAGGAATTGATCCTGCCCGAGTGCAGCCTGGTCGTCTCGCACGGCGGGTCGGGCAGTGTGCTGGGAGCGCTTGCCCACGGCCTGCCCATGGTCCTGATTCCGATGGGCGCCGACCAACCGCTGAACGCGGCCCGCTGCGAGCAACTGAACGTTGGGCGAACGCTTGACCCGATCGCGGCCACGCCGGCATCCGTGCTCGAGGCCGTGTCGGCGGTTCTGGCCGACCCGTGCTATCGGCGAGCCGCGGAGATTTTCCGGGATGAGATTGCCGGCCTGCCTGGGCCGGACCATGCCGTCAGGCTGCTCCAGACGCTGGTCGCTACAGGCCGCTATTCTTGCGGGTCAACGTGAATGCCATGCGATTCGACTGGAATCACGCCGGGCTCCTACAAAGTCAACGACAGCGCGGCAGAAAACACGCCGAGCCCGTCGC
>JBDSIP010000473.1:0-4331 GCA_039917915.1 Thermoflexales bacterium | reverse complement strand
GGCATACCGCTCCCGGCGTTAATCCTGTAGCCGCCACTACAATGGGCGGCATGGCAGAGGACACCATTTTCGGGAAAATCGCCCGCGGCGAAATCCCAACGCGCATCGTGTATCAAGACGCCGACATCACCGCGTTTCACGATGTCAGCCCGGTGGCTCCTACCCATGTCTTGATCATCCCAAACCACCCGATTCGGACGCTCAACGACGCGACCGAGGCCGACCAGGCCGTGCTGGGCAAGATGGTGCTGACGGCCGGAAAGCTGGCCGCGGAACTGGGCATCGCCGAATCGGGCTACCGGCTGGTGATGAACTGCAATCGTGACGGCGGCCAGAGCGTGTGGCATTTGCACCTCCATCTGCTGGGCGGGCGCGCGCTCAGTTGGCCCCCGGGATAGCATGAAAGTCCTCATCACGGGCGGGGCCGGCTTCCTGGGTTCCGCGCTTGCCAATTCGCTGGTCGCCGGAGGCCATACAGTGCGGGCCGTGGATGACCTGAGCAGCGGCGATCCCGAACGGCTAAACCCGGCCGTGCATTTTCAGCGCGGCGATGTCGCCGACATCCCCCGCATGTGGACGATGCTCCAGGGCGTGGACGTCGTCTGCCACCTTGCCGCGCGGGTGAGTGTGTCCGAATCGGTCTTGTATCCGGGCGAGTACAACGCAACCAACGTAGGCGGCACCATCGCGCTGTTGCAGGCCATGCGCGACGCGGGCGTCCGCCGGTTTGTGCTGGCCTCATCCGGCGCAGTCTATGGCGATCTGGATGGCCCGGCCCGGGAAGACGACGCCCCCCACCCCAATTCGCCATACGCCGTGAGCAAACTCTCCGCCGAACATTTCGCTCACACGATTGGCGGTCTGTGGGGGATGGAAACCGTTGCCCTGCGCATCTTCAACACCTATGGCCCGGGCCAGCCTCATCGGGCAAACCATCCTCCGGTGGTGCCTTCTCTTGTGCGTCAGGCGCTATCCGGCGGATCGATCGTCGTCTTTGGCAGCGGGCGGCAGCAGCGCGATTTTGTGTATGTCGATGATGTCGTCACCGCCCTGACCGCGGCTCTGTCTGGCCAGGGCTTAAGCCGCCTGACCATCAACGTTGGGAGCGGCGTCGCAACCAGCATCAACGATCTGGTCGCCACCATCGGCCGCGCGCTCGGGAGAGACCTTACTCCGTTGCGCGTTTCGCAGGAGAGCGGCGGCGTTTCGTATCTGTGCGCCGACCTTACCCGCGCCAGCGAACGCCTGGGTTTCGTGGCGAAGACAGGGCTCGACGCCGGCCTTGCCCGGGTCATTGAGGCCTACCGCGCCCGCAAATGACATGACCAGCGCCGTCGAAGCCCGCGCCGTGTCCCGTCGCTTTGGGAAAACCATCGCCCTCGATGGGGTCGAATTCAGCGCGCGAACCAGCAGCGCCCACGGCCTGGTGGGTCCGGTCGGCTCGGGCAAGACCACCCTGCTCCGCATCCTGGCGGCGCTGTTGACACCAGGCAGCGGCGATGTCCGCGTCTATGGCCATTCGGTATCGGCGGATCCGCTCGCTGTCCGGGCCATGACCGGCTATGTGCCCTCCGAATTCGGCCAGTACTCCAGCATGACCGCCAGCGAGTACGTCACCTTTTTTGCGGCATGCCATGGCGTGCCTTCCTCGGAACGCGAGGCGTTGGCGCGCGATCTGCTGCAATTGGTCGATCTCGGCCACCGCGGCAATACACCGCTCGAGACGCTCTCACCGGGCATGCGCCGGCGGCTGAGCCTGGCCCGTGCGCTTGCCCACGACCCGCTGGTGCTGCTGTTGGACGATCCCCTGGCCGGTCTCGATCCGCGCGGGCGGGTCGAAGTGCGCGAACTCATCCGCGAGTTGCGGCTGATGGGCAAGACCATCCTGATCACTTCGCGCAATATGGGCGAGCTCGAAGGTCTGTGCGACCACATCACCCTGCTGGAACGCGGTCATGTGGTGGCCGCGGGCGAGTATGGCGTGCTCGCCGCCCGCCTGCGTCCGCACCGGCCGATGGCCATCACCTTTCTGGGCGAGTCGGATGCGGCCCTTGCCGTAGCGGCGTCCAACCCCGGTGTGTTCGACGCGCGCATGCTGTCCGACCAGACCCTGGCCGGTGCTCCCCCGCTTGTCTCGGAAATGCGCCTGAACTTCGACGGCGATTACGTCGAGGCCAGCGCTTTGCTCAACGACTTGTTGCGAGCCGGGGTGCAGGTCGTTTCGTTTGTCGAGCGCGCCGACAGCCTCGAGGCCATGTTCGAAAAGGTGGGCGATGGAGCCTGATAGCGCCCCTGCCCTGGCGGCAGCGCCCCAACGCGATCGGATCAACCCGCTCGCGTTGCGCGAGCTCGATGCGCGCATGCGCGGGGGTCATGCCGCCGGCCTGCTGGGTGTCCTGATCTTCGTGACAAGCGGGGTCGCGCTGCTCGTCTATGCCGTCGCCGCGCTGGTCAGCGCGAATCAGGGTGCGGGCGCTTCCCGCACGGTCGGAACGGGTGTGTTCTACGCCCTGATCGGAATGCAGCTTATCGTTGCCGCTTTCGCGGCGCCGGCCCTGACCTGCGGCGCGATCTCGGGCGAGCGCGAGCGCAAGACCTTTGATCTGTTGCGGTCGACGGCGCTGACACCGTGGCAGATTCTGTTGAGCAAGCTGGCAGCGTCTCTGGGCTTCAGCCTGCTGATTCTGCTGGCCACCCTGCCCCTCTTCAGTCTCGCATTTCTGCTTGGCGGGATTGAACTCGCGCAGATGGGCATGGCCCTGTGCTTGAGCATCGCGACCGCGATCCTGTTCTCAGTGCTTGGCTTGTGCGCCTCATGCTACGCGCCTTCAACCGTGTCAGCGGTCGTCGTGACCTACGGCGCGATCCTCATGCTCCTGATCGGCAGCGGCATCCTCCTGCTTGCGCTCTCGGGGTTTCTATTGCCGCTCACGGCCGGGACGGCATCGGGCGGCCGCGCCGCGACGACTGGCGAAAGCGCGCTGGCCCAGGTGGCAACGCTGGGTTTGATGAGCCTGAGCCCGATCAGCGCATTCGTCTCGTCGATGCTGAATTTCGACAACCGCAATGACATGCTGCGCTTCAGCTTCAATCCGGCCGGGCCGGCGGGCGGCCCGCTGTGGCCAGCGCCATTTGCGATCTTGACGGTCCTATACCTGCTTGTCGCGATCGTGCTGTTGGTTTTGGCCGCCAGGCGCCTGGGCCGGATCGATCCATGATGGGTTTCCTCTTTCGTTATTTGGTATCTTTTAGCGATGCCAGCCGCATTTGAAACCGGCCTGGCTGTCTCATGCGGAGACGCGGAGAAGCAAGCGGAAGACCGAAACAGCCCGGCTCCCCTGCGCGGCGCAGTCAACGAACTGCTGGTCTGGTTTGCCCGAAACCGCCGTGACCTGCCCTGGCGACGCGAGCCGCGCAACCCCTATCATGTGTGGCTGTCCGAGACCATGCTGCAGCAGACCCAGGTTGCCACCGTGATCTCATACTTCGAACGTTGGGCGCGCGAACTGCCGAGTATCGCTGCCCTGGCCGCCGCGCCGCTCGACCGCGTGCTGAAGCTATGGGAAGGCCTGGGTTACTACGCGCGGGCCCGGAACCTGCACCGCGGCGCCCAGGCGGTCGCCGCAAGCGAAAGCGGCGAGCTCCCTCAGTCCGTCGACGCACTGATGGCGCTGCCCGGCATTGGTCGCTACACCGCGGGCGCCATCGCCAGCCTGGCGTTCAACCAGGACGCACCTGCCCTGGATGGAAATGTGAAACGCGTCTTATCACGCCTGTTTGCAATCGGCGCGGACTGGCGGATGACACCCTGGCCCGCGGAACTGGGCAAGCCGCCGGAGCGCCTGCGCAAGCCCGACGACCTGCTCTGGGCGCTCGACGCCGCGTTGTTGCCCCCGGGTCGGGCCGGCCCGTTCAACGAGGCGACGATGGAACTCGGCGCGACAGTGTGTCTCCCCCGCGCACCGCGCTGCGATGCCTGCCCGCTCCGCGCGATGTGCGCCGGTCGCGCATCTGGCGCGCCCGAAGCCTATCCGGTGAAGCTCAAGAAAACTCCCACCCCGGCACGAATCGCGCTGACGGCCGTCGTCATCGACGCCGCCGGACGGATGCTGCTCGGACAACGGCCCCCAAGCGGTTTGCTGGGTGGGCTGTGGGAATTTGTCTCAAGCGTGGCCGGACCGGCCGACAGGTTCGAGCTCGGCGCCGCCTCGCCCGCGCTCGAAACCGTCCTGGCGACTCGGGCGGGCGTCCGCGCGCATGTGGCCGATGCAGATTTCATCGGAGTCATTCGTCACACCTTCACCCACTTTCGCCTGGAACGCCATGTCGCC
>JBDSIP010000472.1:0-6906 GCA_039917915.1 Thermoflexales bacterium | reverse complement strand
GTGAACGTGAACGTAAACGTAAACGGAAACGCGAACGTGAACGGAAACGTAAGTAACTGCTGAGGCCGTGGTTGACGGGCCATGCGGCCAGCCTCAGCGGCAATGTTGTCCACGCGTACAGCGTTGCGATTCTTCGCGCGCCCTTGTACGCGTGCGATTGTGAGCGCTCGATGGGGCGACGCTGCTCACGACAAAGCCAGCCAGGGCGTGGGCATAGCTCTGGGAGCGCGGGCGGCCCGCCCGCCTTCGATACGCGGTAAAGGCGGCGACTTAGCCGGCAAGCATAGATCGCGCGGGCGAGCCGCTCGCGCTCCTGGCGCGCAACGCGATGTCATGCATGCCCTTTCGGCCGCGGCGGTGTCGAACTCAGGATGACGTGGGCGGGGGGGCGCGCCACCCAGGGCTGGAAATCATGTTAAACATGCGGGGCAAGATCACAATCCCCGCGCGAAGCGCGGGGATTGTGATCTTGCCGGATGTTTTTAGGACAGCTTTTAGGCAGTTCCAAGCGTGGACGTGATCGTGAATGTCAATGTCAACGATTCCGAATCGAATCGGGGGGAGAATATGGAGCCACACGACCGAATTCCTGTTCCCGCCAGCGCGTTGCGCCGGCTCATCCCCTTGCCATGAAGCAATACACCTCGGAAAATCTCCTTGTTCGTCCCGCAGCCAGCGGCGACACCATCGTCTCCATCACCCCCGAAAGCGCCGGCTGGGAGTTAATCTCTTTCCAGGCTCGCCGGCTGGCGACCGGCGCGCGCGTGTCATTTGACACGGGCGAAAACGAATTCGCCCTGGTCAACCTGACAGGTCGGTATGGCGTAACCTCCAATCGCGGAAGCTGGTCGGGGATTGGCGGCCGGACCTCGGTCTTCTCGGGTGGCGCGCACGCGTTGTATCTCCCGCGCCGAACGAAGCTCGAGGTAATTGCGGAGGAGGGCGGCGAGTTTGCCGCGACCTGGGTGCCGACCGACCGCGATTCGGCGCCATGGTTAATCCTCCCCGAAAATGTCAAGAGCGGCATTCGTGGCGGTGACAACGTCAGCCGCCAGATCAACGACCTGCTCCCGCCGGGCTCGCCCGTCCATCGTCTTATTCTGGTCGAGGTCTACACCCCGAGCGGCAACTGGAGCAGCTACCCGCCGCACAAGCACGACCGCCACATCGTCGGCGCGGACGGGGCGCTGATCGAAGCCCGCCTCGAGGAGGTCTACTTCTACAAGCTCGACCGCCCGCAGGGCTTCGCCTATCAGCGGGTCTACACGGACGCGAACTCTCCCCTGCACGCCGCCGGCCACGGCTTCGACGCCCTGGTCAAGGCCGAAGACAACTGCGCGGTCCTGATCCCCGAGGGCTACCACCCGGTCGCGAGCGGCCCTGGCTACACCACCTACTACCTCAACGTCCTGGCCGGCAGCGCCCAAAGCCTGGCCAATCAGGACGACCCCGCCCACACCTGGGTCAAGCAGGCCTATCGCGGCGTTGACTCCCGACTTCCGCTCTATTGATTTAATGATCGAGACCGTTCTTCAGAAGAAGGGGAGAAAGGGAGAAAATGAGCAAGATGATGATGCGCATGGGAGCCGGACGAAATGGATAGTCATGCCCGCGGCATCAGGAAGAGCCAACTTCCGCCCGAGCTGGATATCCTGAGCGAACGGATCATCTCCGCGGCAATGGATGTGCATCGGGCACTTGGGCCCGGCTATCTCGAGAGCATCTATGAGCAGGCGATGGTAGTGGAACTTGAATTGCGGCACATTCCCTTTGTCCGCCAGGGAGTTGTCTCTTTGACGTACAAGGGTGTTCGGATTGGCGAACAGCGCCTGGATTTCATCGTTGCGGATGCGATCATCTTGGAACTAAAAGCAGTGGATGTCCTGTCAAACGTCCATCAGGCGCAGGTCATTTCCTACCTGAAGGCCAGTGGACTGAAGCTTGGATTGTTGCTGAATTTCAACGTGTCATTGCTGCGACATGGTCTCCGCCGCCTCGTACATCCCGACTACTACAAGTAGCGCCAGCATGGTCCATCCCTTCTAACCTCCCCTTCTCCCCTTCTTCTGAAAATTAGGAGTAACCCAATGCAAACTTCAAGGTTGACCACAGCTCAAGCGCTGATCAAGTACCTCCTCGCGCAATCGTCCGAGCGGGACGGCGTCACTCAGCCGTTCTTCGGCGGGTGCTTCGGCATCTTTGGCCACGGAAACATTGCCGGGATCGGCCAGGCTCTGCGCCAATACCCGGCCCTACGCTACTATCAGGCCCGCAACGAACAGGGCATGGTCCACACCGCGGCCGCCTATGCCCGGCATTCCCTGCGCCTGCGTACGCTGGCCTGCACCTCGTCGATCGGGCCCGGCGCGCTGAACATGCTTACCGGCGCCGCAGCCGCCACCGTCAATCGGGTGCCCGTGCTGCTGTTGCCCGGCGATATCTTCGCTCGCCGGAATGTTGCGCCCGTGCTGCAGCAGCTCGAGAGCGAGCACTCCCAGGACATCTCGGTCAATGACTGTTTCAAGCCGGTCAGCCGGTATTGGGATCGCATCAATCGGCCCGAGCAGTTAATCACGTCGCTGCCCGAGGCCATGCGGGTGCTCACCAGCCCGGCCGAAACCGGCGCGGTGACCATCTGCCTGCCCGAGGACGTCCAGACCGAAGCCTGGGACTTTCCAGCCGCGATGTTTGATCCCCGGGTGTGGCGCGTCCCGCGCAATCGGCCCGACCGGGTCGCGCTCACGCGTGCGGCGGCCCTTATCCGCGCCAGCCAGCGCCCCATGATCGTGGCCGGCGGCGGGGTGCGCTACTCGGACGCGACGGACGCGCTCGCGGCGTTTGTCGCCGCGACCGGCATTCCGGTCGGCGAGACGATGGCCGGGAAAGGGTCTTTGCGGTATGACAATCCGTTGTGCATGGGCGCCATCGGCGCTACTGGCACCTTCGCAGCCAACGACATCGCCCTCAAGGCTGACCTGGTGATTGGGATCGGCACACGCTACAGCGATTTTACGACGGCCAGCAAGACCCAGTTCCAGGATCCCGGCGTGACATTTGTGAATATCAATGTCGCTGAGTTTGATGCCGCCAAGCATAGCGGTCTGATGCTGGTCGGTGATGCGCGCGCAACACTCGAGGAGCTTCGGGACGCGCTGGCCGGCTGGAAGGCGCCCGAGCGTCATTCCGGCGCAGCCAAGGCCCTGCATGCCGCGTGGGATGCTGAGGTCGGTGGTTTCTACAACCGCCGAAGTCAACCCTTGCCCAGCCAGAGCGAATTGGTGGGCATCCTGAACGAGCAGGGCGACCCGGATGCCGTGCTGGTCAATGCGGCCGGTTCGTTGCCGGGTGATCTGCACAAGCTTTGGCGATCCCGCCACCCCGGCCAGTATCACGTCGAGTATGGCTTCAGCACGATGGGCTATGAGATCTCGGGCGGGCTCGGGGTCAAGATGGCCGACCCGGCGCGCGAGGTGTATACCCTGGTTGGTGATGGTTCGTATCTTATGCTCGCCAACGAGATCGTCACCGCGGTGCAGGAAAACATCAAGCTCATCATCGTCCTGATGGACAACCGTGGGTTCAACAGCATCGGCAGCCTGAGCCGCTCGCTCGGGCAGAAGGGATTTGGCACGCGTTATACCGCTCCGGTGGCGGGGCAGGGACGTCTGGCCGAAGATGGCGACGAGGCTGAGGACTTGCCGGTAGACCTCGCGGCCAACGCCCGCAGCCTTGGCGCGCGCGTGCTCGAGTGCGCGACAACCGATGAGTTCGCCGCCGCCCTGCGCGATGCGCGCGCCAATCCGGCGACCACCCTCATTTACGTGCGCAACGACCGTTACGTCGGCGTGCCAGGACACAGTTGGTGGGACGTCCCGCCGGCCGAGGTCAGCGACAATCCCGATGTCCAATCCGCCCGCGCCGCCTGGGCCGATATGCGCAAGCGAGAAAGATACTACTAAAGGCGCACAAATACATACCATTCGGGAAACGGTGTGTCCCGGCGAAGCCGGGACACACCGTTTCCCGAGATCCACAATTCCAGGAGTTCATCAAAAGTCATGAAAACCGAATTCAGAGTCGCATTTCTTGGAGCGGGCCGGATGGGGCTTACCCATCTTGGAAACCTGACGGGCGTACGCGGGGTCAAAGTGGCTGTCGTCGCCGATATGTCGCTCGAGGCCGCCCATCGTGGGCAGGCCATCGCTAATGCCGAGCGCGCCACAACGGACATCGAGGGCGCCATCGCCGCCGCCGATGTGGACGTGGTCATGATCTCGACCCCGACCACCACCCACGCCCACCTGCTCGAAATCGCGGTCCGGGCCGGCAAGCCGGTCTGGTGCGAAAAGCCGATCGCCCAGGATCTGGCCGGCACCCGCCGGGTGGTGGATCTCATCGCCGCCGCCGGCGTGCCGGTTCAGATCGGCTTCATGCGCCGCTTTGATCCTGGTTATGCCGCCGCAAAGCGCAGCATCAGCGAG
Organism: Thermoflexales bacterium; assembly: GCA_039917915.1. Taxonomy (GTDB): domain Bacteria; phylum Chloroflexota; class Anaerolineae; order J036; family Brachytrichaceae; genus Brachythrix. The sequence goes on along the minus strand of JBDSIP010000472.1, from coordinate 2,425 downwards.
GGCAAGATCGGCGCGTTGGAGCGCTTTCAGGCGATGAGCTGCGACACCGCGCCGCCCCCGATGTCCTACATCGAGACCAGCGGCGGCATCTTCGTTGACATGTTCGTCCATGACCTTGACCTCGCCCGCTTTCTGATGGGCGAAGTGACTGAGGTCTTTGCGTGGGGCGATGTCAAGGTCGATCCCGGATTCGCAAAGGCCGGCGACGTTGATACCGTGGTGGCGGTGCTGCGCTTCGCCAGCGGCGCGCTGGGCACGCTCCAGGGCTCGCGCCGGGCGATCTGGGGCTACGACATCCGGACCGAGGTCGCGGGCTCGGCCGGCAAACTCGTCATCGAGCCGCCCCAGAAGACCCCGCTGGCGACCTATGGGCGCTTCCAAAGCACCGTCGATCACTTCGAGAGCTTCCCCGACCGCTTTGAAGCGGCCTACAAGCTCGAGATGGAAGCGTTCTTCCAGGCATTGCGCGAAGGACGCCCGCCAACACCCTCGGCTTCGGACGCGCTCGAAACGCTGAAAGTCGCTCTCGCCGCCACCCGCAGCCTGCGCGAGGGGCGGCCGGTGAAGGTCGCGGAGATCGTCTGAGGATTGTAGACTGCCGATCAGTCGCAAAGACATAAACCCATGCCCATCACCCATCTCACTGGCGGCGAAGCCGTCGTCCACAGCCTGATCGTCCAGGGCGTGGACACCCTCTTTGCGCTGCCGGGCGTACAGAACGACTTTCTGTTCAACGCGCTCTACGATCGGCGTGGCGAGATCCGGGTGATCCACACCCGCCATGAGCAGGGCGCGGCGTTCATGGCCCTGGGCTATGCGCTGATGCGGGGCGATGTCGGGGTCTACAGCGTTGTGCCAGGCCCGGGCTTTCTCAACGCAACTGCGGCCCTGGCAACTGCCTATGGCCTCAACGCGCGGGTGCTGGCCCTGATCGGACAGCTCCCGTCCTCCCAGATCGGCAAGGCCGAGGGCATCCTGCATGAGATCCCCGATCAGATTGGGATTCTGCGCTCGCTGACCAAGTGGGCCGAACGCGTCAACGCGCCGTCCGAAGCGCCGATGCTGGTCGCTGAGGCGTTCCGCCAGATGCGCTCGGGCCGCCCGCGCCCGGTTGGACTGGAAGTGCCCATGGACGTGCTGGCCCAGCGCGGGCCGGTCGATGCCTCGCCTTTGGCGTTGCCGCTCTACGCGCCGCCGCTGGACCACGAATTGATCGAAAAGGCGGCAGCCCTGCTGGGCAATGCCCGGAACCCGGCCATCTATGTTGGGGGCGGGGCGCAAGGGATTGGAGATGAGGTACTGGCGTTGGCCGAGGTCCTGCAGGCGCCGGTCGTCGCGCATCGCACCGGGCTCGGCGTTATCGACGGGCGGCATCCCCTGAGCCTGCACCTGCCAGCCTCGCACGGCTACTGGAGGAAGGTCGATGTCGTGCTGGCGATCGGGACCTACCTGCGCTCGCCGTTGACCGATTGGGGTGTGGATGCCAACCTCAAGGTCATCCACCTCGATGTCGATCCGACTACCCACACGATCCTGCGCCGGCCGAACATCGCGCTGACCGCCCGGGCCGAGGACGCCCTGCCCGAGATCATCGCGCGGGTGGCGAAGCACAACCATCCCCGCCCATCTCGCACGGATGAGATGCTCGAGATCAAGGCCGACTGGGCAGCCCAAACCGCTTATCTTGAAGAGCAGATCGGATATCTGAAGGTGATTCGGGATGGGCTGGGCGAGGACGGCGTCTTTGTCGAGGACCTGACCCAGGTGACCTACGCCGCGCGCTACGTGCTGCCGGTCTACAAGCCGCGGACATACATCACCACGGGCTATCAGGGCACGCTCGGGCTGGGTTTCCCCACCGCCCTGGGGGCCAAGGTCGCCCGGCCCGACCTGCCGGTGATCGCCGTCGTCGGCGATGGCGGATTCATGTTTACCGTGCAGGAGCTTGCCACGGCCGTCCAGCACAGAATCCCGCTGGTGACGCTTGTGTTCAACAACAACGCCTACGGCAATGTGCAGCAGATGCAGAAGAACCTGCATGGCAATCGGGTCATCGCCACCGACCTGGTCAACCCCGACTTTGTCAAGCTGGCCGAGGCCTTTGGGGCAGTCGGGTTGCGAGCCCACACCCTGAGCGCACTCGCGGATGCCATTCAAGTCGGCTTAAAGGCCAGCGGACCGACCGTCATCGACGTGCCCCATGGCGAGATGCCGTCGGTCGACAAGTTCCGCCGTCTGGCGCGGGTGCGCGGGTAGGCCAACGTAAATCGGATTGAGGAAAAGGTTTGCCATGCCGGCTGGCACCGCGGTCGCGGTATTGCTTCGGATCAATGACAGATACGGCTCGCGGAATACGGTAATACGGTTACCTGTATAATTGGCCAATGAAAGCGACCATTGAGATTCCGGACGAGCTTTATCGGCG
>JBDSIP010000471.1:0-6559 GCA_039917915.1 Thermoflexales bacterium | reverse complement strand
GCTGCTCTTTCTCGGGTGCGCTGCGTTCGGCACGTTGGGGCGGCGCCTCGCGGCGGGGCGCCGTTTCGGCCGGTCTGGCCGCCGGCTGGCCTTGCAGCCGCTGAATCAAAGCCTGAATCGCGGAACGCCGGGTTTCGGCATCCGGCATCGCGCTATAGGCCCGCATCTCGCCGGCCACCCCTTCGGCAAACTCGCTGTCAATGCCGTTCCGGCCCGCATCCGAGAGCCAGGCTGCGGCAAAAGAGGCAAGGCCGCGGGTCACCGCCTTGTCCTGGCAACCTAACTGGGCTTCGAGCCGCAGGATCTTCAGCAGCTTGTCAGTGGCAACGTTTGCCATCAGCCGGTGACCGCGATAACGGATATGCCCATCGGACCGACATGCGAGGCAATGATGGGCGTGGCCAGAATCGGCGCAGCGGGCTCCACCGGGCCCAGCGCTTCAATCCGCGTCTTGAGCGCGGCCAGGTCCTCCGATTGCTCGCCGCCGGTGTAGACGATGGACAGTTGGACGATCTTCTTGTCGCCCACCCACGCCCTGGTTTCCTCGACGACCCTGTCTATTCCGCGCTTGCGCGTTCGAATCTTGTCGATGCCCGAGATCACGCCCTCGCGCATTTCAAGCAATGGCTTGATGTTCAGAAGTTCGCCGATCCCGGCCGAGAAGGCGCTGACCCGTCCGCCCTTGCGCAGAAATTTAAGGGTGTCGACCAGGACGATGATCCGGCTGCCATGCCGGCGCACGTCGAGGGCAGCCACGATCTCGTCGAGGGTATGTCCGGCCCGAGCCATTCTCACCGCTTCGACGGCCTGCATGCCCAGGGCGATGGTCATCATCCCCGAATCGACCACTCGAACATCGAGGCCCTCGGCCTTCAGGTCGGCGGCGGCGATGTCGGCGGCTGCGCACACCCCGCTTGAGTGGCGGGAGATGTGGACCGAGATGATTCCAGTCGCGCCCGCGGCGCGGGCGGCCCGATATGCCTCGGCCATCACGCCTGGCGAGCACGCGGCGGTCTTGGGAACGTCCTTGTAGGTCGCCAACCCCGCGTAAAACTGGTCGCGCGTAATGGTGACGCCGTCCTCGTATGTGGTGCCGTCTATTTCGATCAGCATGGGCACAACGACGATGCCGTATTCAGCCACGATTTCGGGAGCCAGGTCGCAGGTGGAATCAGTGATGACGGTGATCATGGTTAACTGGGATTATCCCCCATAATGGCCTCAGGATGATTTTAGGATAGCTTTTAGATTGCCGTCGATGTGCCGCAATACGCGCACTTGATGCTGGTCTGTCCGCGCAGGATCGGAGCATCGAACGGCGCGGCGCAGACCGCGCATTTGGTCGGCGCGCTGGCGATCTTCGCCTTCTCGGCCTCCGATACCGGCACGGCGCGTGAGGCTTCGAGTTCGCCCGCTTTCATGCGCCGCAGGGTGAGCTGCCATTCCTTGCAATCCTGCCCATCGATGTGGAAATGCGCCACGGGAAAGCGTGCGCCCGGGCCATAGCGGGCGTCCAGATGGTCCTCGTGGCCGAGCAGCCCGCGCTTGCTGGGCTCGAGATCAAGCAGGCGCTCGAAGGGCTCATCGAGCAACACGTCCTGGACGAGCTTTTTTTCGGTGACGATGAAGAGCGTCTTCTTTGTGGCGACTTCCTCGTTGCGTTCGAATGCCAGGCGGCGGTCTGACAGAAATAAGTACCCGTTTGGATCGTCCTTCCCGTCGCGGTCCCACTTCGCCTTGACGGCCCGCACGAGCGATTCGCCGGCCAGCCAGGCGATCTTCGACTTGGCGGCGAGATTGAGCTGCTCAAGCGTCGCCTTCATCTTGCGCTCGAGCGCCGACACATCGGCCACCAGCTTCTCGAACATGCCGTCAATTGCGTCGTCGACGGCCTTGGCCGCGGTCTCGAGGCCGGCCACCGCTTGTTCGGCCTGGGCCAGTGCCAGCGCCGCTGTATCCAGATTGGTCGCCTGGACGATGGCATTGTTGAAGCGCCAATCGGCGTCCGCGGTTCTCACCCGCAGGGCCTCGGTCTCGCGATCGATGGCGCTCATCGCCTGCGGGCGAACCGCCGCCCAATTTTCGCGCGCATCGATGCACTTGCCCTCGAGATCCTTCTCCCAGGCGTAGCCGCGCTCGCGCAGTTCGGCGGCCAACTTGAGCATCGTATTGGTCGAGCGATCGAGGTTGCCGGCTTTCTCGCGCGTTCCCCCGAGCAGGGCTGCCTTCTGGGCGGTCTGCATCCGATTGCGGAGCTGATCGATTCGCGAGTTGACCTCGCCCATGGTGGTAAGTACTGTGTTGGTCATGAATTGTGCTCCTGTGGCCTCGCTCGCGATGTCAGACCGCGGGCGCGCCAGTGACGCGGGGTTGGGCCCAGGCCGCCCAGGTATAACGATGGTCGCCAAGGGCTTCAGTGCGAAATTCGAACGCCGCCACACTGCCAGCCTCAACCGGCAGGGCGATATCGGCCTCCTCCCAACGCCGGGCATTGGTATGGGTCGACCACACGCGATAGCCATTCACCCGGACCCGAAACGCCACCAGATTGTCGTCGGCGATGCCGGCTCCGTCGCGGATGCCATACCCAAAGCGCAGGCGTAGATTTCCCGTGCCCGCTGGAATTGGCAACCTCAGGGTGATGACGCATTCGCCACGCACAGGCGGGTGTGCGAAGAACGCGGCGCGCTCGATGCCGCCTGCCAACGCCAAACCAAGGTGGGCGTCAAGCCCCAATGTTTCTGGCACGCTGGCCGCCACCGTCGCGTTCGGAAAGAGATCGATAAGATCGGCCCGCCACTCGCGCGGATCGCTCTCCGCCGAGACGTCCTGTGTCTTTCGGCGCTCCCAGTCAAGAAACGCGATGAATGCGACGGTTCGAGCCAGATCTTCCTCGCCCAGACCGCGCAACTGGGTAATGAGGGTGTCGAGAGTGGTGGAATCCAAGGTGGGTGGATTATCGCTTGTTTGGACCGCGGACGGCCGCCCGCAATCTCAGGACCGCAGACAGCCGACCGCCGACGAGTCGAAGCTGCGGCAATCCAGCTGTGGTCAGCGGTCAGACGTCTGCGGTCTGACCGGCAGCAGAGTCGCACACCCGCCTTAACACACACACGTCACACATCGGCCGGCGAGCGGCGCATACCTCACGCCCATGCCGAATCAAGTTGAGGTGAAAGGGGCCCTCAGCCCCGGGCGGGCAGAGCGCTTCCATGAGCGTGTGGGTGTCGTCGGCCGACAGGCTTTCAGGTCGCAACCCCAGCCGGCCGGTCAACCGGTGCACATGGGTGTCGACCGGAAACGCCGGCCGGTCGTAGCAGAAGAGCAGAACGATCGCGGCGGTCTTGGGTCCGATGCCGTTGATCGAGGTGAGCCAGGCGCGGGCCTCATCGATGGGCAGAGCCGCCAGGAAATCGATGTTGAGCGCGCCACGCTCCGCGGTGATGCGCTGCAGCGCCTTTTGTATGCGCGGTCCTTTTTGGTTGGCCAGCCCGGCCGGCCGAATGGCCTCGATCACGTCGTCGGTCTTCGCGTCGCGGACGGCCTCCCAGGTGTTGAAGCGCGCCCGCAGCCGGGTATAGGCCAGGTCGCGGTTGGCGTCATTTGTGTTCTGCGACAGGATCGTGGCCACCATCTCGCTGACCCCGTCCAGGCGTGTCCAGCGCGGCGTGCCATATTCGCGCAACAGGAGTTCGTGAATGCGGGCGGCCTTTCGGCGCAAGGCGGGTGTGGGTGCGTCGATCATGGTAGGGCGAGCAACTCGGCGGCGTCGTCACCGGCGATGATCCAGAACTCGGCCGAGGCGACGGCGACCCCCGGCGCAAGGCGCAGGCCGTCAGCCCGGGAGCGGGCCGCAAAACGCTCGAAGCGCTCGCCGCTCAGTTCGAGCCTGAGCTCGGTCGGGATGCCCGAGGGCGGCAGCGCCAGGCCGAGACCGGTTTCGTCATCCGCCGCCGCCGCGTTTCGCAGGGCGCCCAATGCCCGAACCAAGAGCGCAGGTGGCTGTGACCGGTTGGACATGGGCGGCTGAATCAGCATGGCGGCCGGGCGGACAAAACCGCCCGCGCTTGCGGCGGTGTCCGACCAGGCTTCCCAATCCAGCGGAGACCCCTCGCGCGCGCAGCGCCACAGCCCGGTCGGCGCGCCCAGGCCAAATACACCGCCAAAGGCGCTGTCGACCCGGATCACCTCCAGGGCGTCGATGAAGAGATCGGACTCGCTTTTGTTGCGGACGACCAGCAGCGCCGACCAGCCCGGATCGCGCTCGCTCCAGGTCCAGTGGGCTTCGAGCGCGCTGTCTGAGGCGGTCAGGGTGAGCGGCTCATCGTTGACCTTCTGCTGCGCCCCAATCCGCAACGTCTGGATACTGGCCGAGTTTTGGGTGTGATAGCGGGCCTGGGCGGTGATCTTGTGCAGAGTTGCGCCGTCGTCCCAGTTCAGGGTCACCCCCCGGTCGAGCAGGGCCATGGCGACGTGGGTGTTGAGCATGAAGGCGAATGATACGCGGCAAGGCCTGGCGGCGGACCGCGGATGGCCCCGTCCGAACATTCGAACATAGATTGACCCGGATATGCGTGGATGGTCACGGACGGTTCAATCAGGTCATCCGACGAGTTCCGCGCGCCAAAACGCGCAGCGAGGCCGTCATATCGAAGGACTTCCCGTTTATTGCGGCGATGGCCAACGTCCCGGTTGCATGGCCGGTGACCGGAACGGGTGCCGTGACCAACGAAAGAAAGCTCCAGTTACTCACCTGGCCCGATTGATTCCAGCCCCAACAGCGCGCCTCTCCGGTATCCATGATCGCGCAGGAGTGATCGCTCGCGCCGGCGATTTTTGCCACGTCGGCGCCGAGGCCTTGCATGGACTGCGCGCGATTCGATGTGGTTCCACCGCCGAGGTGACCGCCCTGAACTGTCTACCGCGCGGGTGTGCTGGTCCCGGGCGAAATCACCGACGATGACAGGCAGTTCGATCGACGCGCGCGCGTGCGAAGTCGAATTCGCACCTGGGGGTGTGCTCGCCGGTTTTAGCCGGAATGCCCTGACTGTGTGGACGGACTGGTGAGTTGGGTATGCCAACTCGGTGATAATGACCGAATCACATGATTCATAACTCGCCCCCCCGCGTTGCACTCGAATCCACCGTCATCACGCACGGTCTGGCCTACCCGGCCAACCTGAGCACGGCCCGGGACATGGAGCGCAACGTGCGCGAGGGCGGGGCCGAGCCGGCCACCATCGCCATCATTGGCGGCCAGATCAAGATCGGGCTGAGTTCGGCCGAGCTCGAATATCTGGCGACCACCCAGGGCGCGCGCAAGTGCAGCGTCCGCGACATCGGGATCGTGGTCGGCCTGGGCGGCGACGGGGCCACGACCGTCGCCGCGACCCTGTTTCTGGCGGCCCGGGCCGGGATCGATATCTTTGCCACTGGCGGAATCGGCGGCGTGCATCGGGGTCATCCGTTTGACGTCAGCGCCGATCTGACCGAACTGTCGCGCACGCCGGTCACGGTCGTGTGCGCGGGCGCAAAGGCGCTCCTCGACCTGCCGCTCACGTTCGAACACCTCGAGACGCTCGGCGTGCCCGTCATCGGTTACGGCACCGACGAGATCCCCGCCTTCTTCTCGCGCCGGAGCGGGCTGCGGGCTGATGTCCGGGCCGACACAGCCGAGCAGGTCGCCCGGATTGTCCGCGCCCGCCGCGAGATCGGACTGCCCGGCGGCGAGCTGGTGTGCGTGCCGGTGCCCCAGGCGGATGAGCTTGCCAACGACCTTGCCGAGGCGGCCATCGTCCAGGCTCAGGCCGAGGCGGATGCCCAGGGAATCCACGGGGCGGCGGCCACGCCCTTTATGCTTGGCCGCATTGCCGCCCTGACCGGCGGCGCAAGTGTGCGTGCGAATACCGCACTGCTGGCCAACAACGCCCGCATGGCGGCCCAGATTGCGCGCGCGCTGGCCCGGCTAGAATAGCGAGCCAATGCTGACCGCAGCAAAGAAACACTAACAGAACTTACTCTTGAGGCAATACTCCCCGCCCCGGCGTACGGCGTGGCGGAAGATATTGCCTCCGGAAATGGTTTTTTTCGGAGTGTAAAGAAAACCTCATGCCACATCTCTTGGTCGATCAACTCCGCTTTGCGCGGGCCGAATTCATGCGCGGCTTCGCGGGCGTTTCCGACGAGGATGCCCGCAAGCGCCTCGGCCCGATGAACTGCATGAGCTGGAACATCGCGCACCTTGCTTATCACGAGCAGGTCTATTGGCTGCGCCTGATCCAAGGCCAGACAATCGCGCCCGAGGTTGACGAGTGGGCGGGGTATGGCAGGCCGGCCAGCCAGCCGCCCCTCGATGGCGTCCTCGGCGCCTGGAGGCGGATCACCACCGCGGCCGATCCGTATCTCGACAAGCTGACCACCGAAAAGCTGCTCGAGGTCCCGCTGCGCAAAGGCAAACCATTCTCGCACAACGTGGGGAGCATGCTGCAACGAGTGATCTACCACTACTTCTATCACACCGGCGAATCGCAGGCGATTCGGCAGATGCTGGATCATCCCG
>JBDSIP010000470.1:0-12527 GCA_039917915.1 Thermoflexales bacterium | reverse complement strand
GTACATCACGCAGCCCAACACGCGCACAATCGCCCTTGAAGGCCGTCCAGTGACACTGGTCGGCGCCGCGGCTGATCTTCAGGATGGCCGGGTTGCTGATGGGAGCTTGACCTGGTTGAGCAGCCGTGATGGCGGGCTTGGCACCGGCGAGCGGCTCAGCTCTATCTTGAGCGTGGGCGTCCACACTCTGACATTGTCGGCCGTCAACAGCGCCGGCCTCTACGCGGCGACCTCCATGACCTTGACTGTGCTGGGGGATTACGACTCGGATGGCCTATCCGATGCCCGGGAATTGGGGCCCGGCCTGAATCCGTTGACGGATAGCGATGCCCAGAGCGACGCCGATGGCGATGGCCTGCCGCTGGTGATGGAGTTGCTTCGCCATACAAACCAAAATCTCGCCGACACCGACGGAGATGGGGCCAACGACGCGGATGAGATCGCCGCGGGCTCGGATCCGCGCAACGCCGCCGACAAGCCCTCGACGCTGCCCCCGAATACGCTTAAAGTCAGCCCGGCCGCCCTGACCCTCACGGTCGACCTGGCCCTGGACAACGTGCTGCCCCAGCATCCGGTAATCGTTTACAGCCAGTTGCCGCTGTCGTGGACCCTCAGCGCGAATGTGGGGTGGGTGGCGGCCAGCAAGACGGCGGGCCGCACCCTGGATACGGTAACGATCCTGCTGGATGTGTTTGAGATGAACGACGGCGTGTCGAGCGGGCTTCTTACCTTCACCAATCCCGCCAACGGCCAGCAGGCGCTTGTGCCGATCACCGTGAACGTGATCAACAAATCGGCTTACTGCGATGTGAACAGTGATGGCCAGACGGATGCCACCGATCTTCTTCAAGTGGGCAAGGCAGCAGGCGCGACCCGCGGCGGCCCTGGCTACGCGCGCAGGCTCGATCTTGACCGTAATGAGGTGATCGACTCAACTGATTACGACCTTGCTCAGAACTGCGTCTTTCATCGGGCCATGTTGCCGATTGTCCAGCGGCCTTGAGTCGGCGGGTGACAATTCAAGCCTGCCGGCCGGAGAGACAACGCCGAGGCTGTTCGCCGGTTAAGTCATTCAACTCTGCGGCTAGAATCGCCGCATGTGCGGCATCATTGGCTACGTTGGTTTTCGGCCGGGCGTCCCGATCGTCGTCGGCGGTTTGCGCCGCCTGGAGTACCGCGGTTACGATTCGTCGGGCGTGGCCGTCCTGGCAGGGGGCGCCATCCGAGTCGCCCGCGCCGTCGGCAAACTCGCCAACCTCGATCCGCGCCTGGTCGGGCTGGAAGACGGTTCAACCGTTGACCTTCACGTCGCGATGGGACACACCCGCTGGGCCACCCACGGCGGCGTAACCGAACGGAATGCCCACCCGCACGTGGGGCGCTCTGGACGAATTGCCGTTGTCCACAATGGCATCGTTGAGAACTTTCTGGCCCTGCGGGCCGACCTTGCCGGCGATGGCGTGGCTTTCACCAGCGAAACCGACACCGAGGTCATCGTTCACCTCATTGAGCGCTACGTCGATGACGGGATGGATCTCGCACGCGCCACCCATGCGACCCTGGCCCGCCTGCGCGGGTCTCAGGCCATCGTCGTCATGGACGCGGATGAGCCCGACCGCCTGGTATGCGCCCGGATCGGGAATGCCGGGGGCGTCTGCATCGGGCTGGGGGAAGGCGAGATGTTTATCGCGTCGGATGTGCCGGGCATCCTCGAGCACAGCCGCGAAATCATCTTTCTGGAGAGCGCAGAAGTGGCCGTTGTGACTGCGGGCGGAGTCCGAGCCCGCAGTCTCGACGGCGCCGAAGTGAGCCACCGCGTCCATCACTTCGCCTGGGACCCGGTCGCGGCCGAGAAGGGCGAATATCGCCATTTCATGCTCAAGGAGATCCACGAGCAGGCCCAGGCCATCACCAACACCATCCGGGGCAGGGTGGATCTCGAGACGGGTGAGGTAACGCTGGAGGACTTGCCTCTCGCGCCCGGGAACGCGCCCGATCGCATTACGCTGATCGGATGCGGCACTTCAGCCTATTCGGCGCTCATCGGCAAGTTCCTCATTGAGGACATTGCCCGCATCCCGGTCGATGTCGACTACGGCTCGGAGTATCGCTACCGCCAGCCCCTGGTTGCGCCCAACAGCGCCGTGTTGGGCATCACCCAATCCGGCGAGACCGCCGACACGCTGGCCGCAATGTACGAGGCCCGCCGGCGGGGCAGCCGGGTGTGGAGCATCGTCAATGCGATCGGGTCCCAGGCTCAACGCGTCTCGGATGGTCACATTGCCATGCGCGCCGGTCCCGAGATCGGCGTGTGCAGCACCAAGGCCTTCACCACTTCGATTGTCGACCAATATCTGCTGGCCTGCGCGCTGGCAATTGCGCGCCCTGACGTTGACGGATCGCACGATAGAGCCCGTGCCCTGGCGCGCGACCTGGCAATGTTGCCAAATCTCGTTGGACGCGCGCTGGACGCGAATCCCGTTTACGAGGCGCTGGCCCGCCGCTTCCATCATCGCGAACACTTTCTGTATCTGGGGCGGGGCATCAACTACCCGGTTGCGCTCGAGGGCGCGCTCAAGCTCAAGGAAGTGTCCTACATCCATGCCGAGGGCTATCCCGCCGGCGAGATGAAACATGGGCCAATCGCCCTGATTGATGAAGACATGCCCGTCGTCTGCATTTGCGTCCGGGATGGGGTCTACGACAAGATGGTCTCGCAGATCGAACAGGTCAAGGCGCGTAACGGGATCGTCATTGCGATCGCCACCGAAGGCGACAGCGCCGTAGCCGCCAAGGCCGACCATGTGATCTGGGTGCCTGAGGCGCCGGCCATGTTCTACCCGGTCCTGAATGCCATTCCGCTCCAGCTTCTTGCCTATTACCTGGCGGTGCGGCGCGGCTGCGATGTCGATCAGCCGCGCAATCTGGCCAAAAGCGTCACCGTGGAATAGGTGCACTCGGGGATGTTTCCGAGGGCATCGCTTCTGGAAAACTCCCCGGATAGCCGGGAACATGCAAAACGTCACGCTCACACCCGCAATCTTCATCGACCGCGATGGGGTCATCAACGCCAACCGGCCCGACCATGTCAAACGCTGGGAGGAGTTTGTCTTCCTGCCCGGCGCGCTGGACGCCTTGCAGGCGCTGGCCAGCCAGCCCGCGCTGGTCTTCGTCATCACCAACCAGGCCATCATCGGGCGGGGCGTCGCGCCGGCCGCCATCGTCGAGGACATCCACGCCCGGATGCGGGCGTCGGTCGCGGCCGCGGGCGGGCGCATCGATGGCGTTTATCTGTGCCCGCACCGCCCTGAGGACGGCTGCGACTGCCGCAAACCGCGGCCGGGCATGCTCCTGCGCGCCGCGCGCGAGCACGGGCTTGATCTCTCACGTTCAATCTTCATCGGCGATGCGCTCAGCGATGCCCAGGCCGCCGCAGCGGCGGGGGTCACGCCGATTTTGGTGTCGTCGGGGCGGAGGGCCGAACAGCGCAAGGCGCTGCTTGCCGATCCATGGTTGCGCGGGACCCGGTTCGTAGACGATCTGGGGGCTGCGGTTGCAGTGATTCTGGAGGCGCAAAACCGCCCGCATCGACCGCGGTTTTGCGCGGGCGCGTGATACAATCACTTCGCTCTTATCCAGAGCAGCGGAGGGATCGGCCCTGTGAAGCTGCGGCAACCCGGTGATGCGGGTGCCAAGTCCGACAGAGGTTCAGCGCGTCATGCGCGCGGAACTGAGCACTGGAAGATGAGAGGCTCGTCTCGCTGAACACGCGCGCGCCTCTTCGGGCGCGCTTTTTTTGCCTCGCGCATGGGGTGGACGAAGCAACGGGAGCGACGGAAGCGCGTGATCAGACGAATTGTTGTAAGGAGCAGACTCATACATGAACAGCTTCATGAAGTCCAAGCGGCTTTTCTTCACCTCGGAATCGGTGACGGAAGGACATCCGGACAAGATGTGCGACCAGATTTCGGATGCGGTGTTGGACGCTTGTCTGGCCCAGGATCCGCTGAGCCGGGTCGCCTGCGAAACGGCCGCCAAGACCGGTTTTGTCATGGTCTTTGGCGAGATTACCACCAAGGCAGTCGTCAATTACGAATCCCTGGTGCGCAAGGCTATCAAGGACATTGGTTTTGACGCCTCCGACAAGGGCTTTGATGGCAACACCTGCGGCGTGCTGAATGCTTTGGCCAGCCAGTCGCCCGATATTGCGATGGGCGTCGACGCCGCCCTCGAGACCCGCGGTCACGCCGACGGCGAAGCCGCCATCTCGGCCGTGGGCGCCGGAGATCAGGGCATGATGTTCGGTTTTGCCTGCATTGAGACCCCCGAGCTCATGCCCATGCCGATTGCGCTGGCCCACCGCCTTAGCCGCACCCTGGCCGCCAAGCGCAAAGACGGCACATTGCCCTGGCTGCGCCCGGATGGCAAGAGCCAGGTCACGGTCGAATACTCGGATGGCAAGCCCGTGCGGGTCGGAACCGTGCTCATTTCCACCCAGCATGCCGCCGAAGTTGGACAGGAAGAGATCAACCAGGCCTTGACCGATCTGATCATCCTGCCTACGATTCCAGCCAACCTCATCGATGCGTCGATGAAGATCTACACCAACCCGACCGGGCGCTTTGTGGTCGGCGGGCCGATGGGCGACGCCGGATTGACCGGGCGAAAGATCATCGTCGACACCTATGGCGGCATGGGCCGGCATGGCGGTGGCGCGTTCTCGGGCAAGGACCCGACTAAGGTCGACCGCTCGGCAGCCTATGCCTGCCGCTGGGTGGCCAAGAATGTCGTCGCAGCCGGGCTGGCCGATCGCTGCGAGGTTCAGGTCGCTTATGCGATCGGGGTCGCGCGCCCCCTATCGATCAACGTCGAGACGTTTGGCACCGGCCGTGTTTCGGATGAGTCAATTGCCCGGGCCATTGACGAGGTCTTCGATCTGCGCCCCGGCGCGATCATTCGAGATCTCGACCTGCGCCGCCCGATCTATCAGAAGACCGCCGCTTATGGCCACTTTGGCCGAACCGACATCGACGCGCCGTGGGAGAAGACAAACCGGGTGGACGCGCTGTTGGCCGCGGCGAAGTAGCTCGCGAAAGAAGCATTGGAGGCTTGCGATGTCTGACACCTATGAAGTCGTAATCGCCGGCGTGCGGCGAGGGCTGCCAAAGCTGGAGGTTGCGCCCGGCGTGCGGATCGCGGTGCTCAATATCCTGGGCGACACCGAGTTGACCGAGGCGGGGGCGAAGGCGCTGATCAAGCGCCTGCCCCCGTGCGAGTTCATCGTTACGGCCGAGGCTAAGAGCATTCCGCTGGCCTATGCCATGTCGGTCCACAGCGGCATTCCGTACGTTGTGCTTCGCAAAACGCACAAACTTTATATGGGAGACTCGCTCGAAGTCGAAACGCTCTCGATCACCACCGGGGAGCCGCAGAAGCTCTACCTGGATGCCAAGGACCGCGGCAGCATCGCCGGCAAACGGGTGGTCATCGTCGATGATGTGATCAGCACCGGCAGCACCTCGGAGGGCATGCGCGCGCTCATGCGCCTGGCGGGCGCGAGCGTGGTGGGCGAGGCTGCGCTCATGACCGAGGGCGACGAGCAGAAGTGGCGGCACGTGATCGCGCTCGGTCATCTGCCGATCTTCGTCGGAGACTAGGTGCGCGCTGGCCGGCTGGCGATCCTCATCGTCGGATTTGCCTGGGTGCTCGCCGCCTGCGGGCCGCCGCGCACGCTGGGCCGCATTGCGCTCGCCGCACCGTTTGAAGGCCGAGAACGGTCGATCGGCTATGCCGCATTTCCGGCGATGCGCCTGGCGTTACGAGAGGCGATTCAAACGACCCCGATTGATTTCATCGCCTTCAACGATGATGGTGTTCCCGCCGGGGCCGCCCGCGTTGCCGCCGATATCGCGCGCGACCCCTCCGTGCTGGTTGTGATCGGCCACGGCGCGCTATCGACCACCCTGGCCGCGCTGCCGGTGTATGCCGCTGCCGGGCTGCCGATCATTGTGATCGGCGCGCTCTCGGATGCCGTGCCGGCTCAGGCCCGCGTGTTTGTGCTGTCGCCGTCGCAGGCGGCCCTCGACGCATGCGCGCGAACCGCGGGCCGGCCATGCGCCGAGGGCGTCGATCAGGGGCGTTCAGCCGGGGCCGATCAGGCGCTCAT
Source organism: Thermoflexales bacterium (assembly GCA_039917915.1). Taxonomy (GTDB): domain Bacteria; phylum Chloroflexota; class Anaerolineae; order J036; family Brachytrichaceae; genus Brachythrix. The sequence goes on along the minus strand of JBDSIP010000470.1, from coordinate 6,361 downwards.
GGGCTTTGCCGAAATTTCAGGGGGCGCGGGGCCGTCCCGCAGATCTGCGGTCGCCCTCGATGCAACCCGCCTTGCCATTGCAGCCATCCAAACTGCGGCGTCGCAGGGGGCCGCCACGCGCGCGAGTGTGGCAGTCGCGCTGGCCTCCGCTCGGGTCACGGGCGTCCTGGGCGAGATTCACTTTGATCAGAGCGGGCGCTGGCTGGAAGCCCCGGCATTTCCGGTCAATCCTTGAGAACCGCCAGGACCAACTCTGGTGGCGATGAGCCCCGCCCCGGCCCACGCCGAGGCGGGGGCATCGCCACCAGAATGATGTTTCTGTCAGGAGTTCAGCGCCAGGATTACAATCCGGCTTCGCTCATGACACGCACTTCGTCATCGCAACCTGACTGGGCCCAGGGGCTGGGGGCAACGGGATATGGCATCTTCGTTGGCCTGGTCCGCGCCTACTTCGAGGAGCGCGGCATCGTCATCGTCTTTGACGTCGATTCCGGCGTGATCCGCACGGATCTCTCGGAGCGGGCCACCCAGAGCGCATTCGGATTGCTGAACCTGGCCCAGGTCTGCCGACAGGCGGATCGCGATGCGTGGCGTGATGTGGTTCGGGCCCACTTCGATACGGTCTTCGCGGTCTCGGATGGCGACAGCGTGTTGAGGGTGGATGTCCATCACTTCGAGTCTTGCCGGGACATGCTTCGGGCCAGGCTGTATCCGTTAGACATCACCCGCCAGTCGGATGAGCTTGTTTCCCGGCCCGGACCGCCTGGCACGCTCGAAGTGCTCGTCCTCGACTTGCCGACCAGTGTGCGAACCGTGTCCCGACATGAGGCCGATGCCTGGCCCGCTAATGACGAAACGCTGTTTGAGGTCGCGCGCGCCAATCTGATTGCGGCTGGCGCGCTGCCCGTGACAGCGGTTGAAATCGAGCGCGGGGTGCAGCTCAAGGTCATCATGGGAGATCCGTACTATGCGGCCAGCCACGCGTTGTTTCTCGATCGCTATCTGGCATGTGACCTCCCCCATGGCGCCCTGGTCGCCATCCCCAAGCGCGATGTTGTCCTGCTTCACGAGATACGGACTATCGCGGCCGTCGAAGCCGTTACGGCCCTGCTGCGCATCACCGTTGGAATGCATCGCGACGGGCCCGGGTCGCTGAGCCAGGCCGTGTATTGGGCCCACGACGATGTGTTTGACGAATTGCCTTACCGGATTGAAGGCGAGACCCTGCGCTTCACGCCCCCGGACGCGTTTCTGGCCGTTCTCGAATCGCTCACGCGAGGCGCGCAATGGTCATAGTGGCTGGAACCGCCAACGGATTCAGTTTCGAGACGATATCCCCCGGCGAAGCCGGGGGATATCGTCTCGAAAAATAGGAGGGATCATGGATCTGCAACTCAAGAACAGCGTCGCCGTTGTAATGGCGGCCAGCAAGGGATTGGGGGCCGGCACCGCGCGGGTCTTTGCCCAGGAAGGCGCCCGGGTAGTCATGTCTGCCCGGGACGAGGTCACGCTGCGCGCAACGGCCGAGCGCATCAGCGCCGAGACCGGCGCGGAGACCTTTCCTGTCGCCGGAGACGCGACCAAGCCGGCCGACATCGCCCGCCTCTTTGAGGCTGCCATGAGCCGCTACGGCCGCATCGATGCGCTTGTCATCAACGCCGGCGGGCCAGCGGGCGGCACGTTTATGGCGTTTGACGACGCGGCCTGGATGGCCGCCATCGAAGGAACCTTCATGAATGCCGTGCGCGCCGCGCGCCTGGCCGTTCCGATTATGACGAAGCAGGGTGGGGGATCGATCACTCTGATCGAGTCTGCCAGCATCAAACATCCGATCGACGGGCTGATCCTGAGCAATAGCCTGCGTCTCGGCGTGGCTGGGCTGGTCAAGACGCTTGCCCGCGAAGTCGGTCCGGCCGGAATCCGAGTCAACCTGATCTGCCCGGGCGCGTTTTTGACGGATCGGGTCAAGAGCTTGTCGGAGGCTTCGGCCAAACGCAAAGGCACCCGGCTCGAGGATGAATTGGCCGAACGCGCCGCGGCCGCTCCGCTCGGCCGGATTGGCGACCCAGAGGAGTTTGGCCGGGCGTGCGTCTTTCTGGCCTCGCCGGCGGCGGGCTATATCACCGGTGCCGCGCTGATCATCGACGGCGGAACAAGCAGGGCTCTATGAGTGGTATTGACGGAAACACGCTGCGGATAGGCGGCGCGCAGCCGGTCGTCTTCTTCGATCTGGATGACACGTTGTATCGATCAGATTCAGGCGTGATGGATGCGATTAGCCGGCGGATCACCGACTTTGTAATCTTGCGTTTTGGCAAGTCGCAGGCTGAGGCTGAGCGCCTGCGGGTGCACTGGCGGGAGCTGTATGGAACCGCATTACGAGGGATGCGCGAGGAAGGCTATTCGTTTGATGCGGACAGCTACTTCGCATTCGTCCATGATATTCCGCTGGATCTGATCGCCCCGGTACCGCATCTGCGCGCTGCGATCGAGGCCCTCCCGGCCCGCAAGCTGGTGCTGACCAATGCTGACGCCAATCACGCCTGGCGGGTGTTGTGGCGGCTGGGTTTACAGGAGTGCTTCGAGCGCGTCATTGATATCAAGGTCATGGGCTTCGTCAACAAGCCGCATGTCGTCGCTTATCAGAACGTGCAAAAGATGGTTGATGCGGACGCGGCCGCGTGCGTGTTGATCGACGATGTCGCCGCCAACACGCGGGGGGCCATGGCCGCCGGCTGGCGGGCGATCCGGATTGCTGACGAAGTCGAAGATGGCGTCGCCCACACCACCGTCCCGGATGTCGAGACAGCGATCGAAAGCCTGCGCGAGGCGTGGGGATATCCAGCCCCCCGGTTTGGGAAATCAGAATAGAATATGAGCTTCTGATTCGGCTCAGCGGGTTTCGTGTTCCAACAGGTGCGCGCAGCCGCGAGGCTTTGAGGATGAGAATACCCGCCCCTCGCAGCGGGAGTGAGTATCGAGGAGATCACGATGAGTCAATCCCGCATCAAGACACTATTCGCACTTGCCATGGCATTCGCCATGGCCGTTCCCAGCGCCGCCATCGGCAACGCCAGCGCGCCGGCCAGCGATCCGCCGCCCGTGACGCCTGAGCAGACCGATGGGCCGGTCGCACCGCGGAAGGGCGAAAGCAAGCGGATTACTCAATTGGGACGGGAGGAAGCCGAAAGCGCCTGGGAAGAGGCCAGCCTGGCTGCCGAGCGCGATTTTGCGTTCTACAGCAAACGTTTGGCGGGCGACCCGAAGGCGGGCTTCACCATGGAAAAGGCTGCCGCGGCCCGCGGCGAGGCGGCCAAGCAGGCGCTGTTGCGCCAGACCGAGTTGAAGTCTCTGTCGCCCGAGGCCCAGACTGGCTTCGCCGGGGCCTGGACGCCAATGGGCCCAAATCCGATCGCGCAGTTGTCGCGCTACGACGGAACTTCAATGTTGTCGATGTCGGGCCGCATCGGCGGCCTGGCAATCCGGTCGACGGCGCCCTACACGATCTATCTCGGTGGCGCGCAAGGCGGTCTGTGGGCGACAACACCGCCCGCCGGCAATGTGCCAAATGTCTGGCAACCGATTTTTGAGGATGCGCCTGCGCTTGCGATCGGCCATATTTCTCTAGCCCCATCCAACGAAGACATCATCTATGCTGGATCGGGCGAAGGCGAGCTCTCGGGTGACTCCTATTGGGGCAAGGGCATCTACAAGTCAACCAACGCCGGCATAACCTGGACGGTTGTCGGGGCCAGCGACTTCACCGGTGTCTCGATTTCTGGGATGGCCGTTCACCCCACAGATCCGAATACCCTGTATGTCACGACCGTCCGCGGCCGCGGCGGCAACCGCAGGACGTCTCCGCCAAACATCACGACCTTTGGTCTGTATAAGTCGACAAACGGTGGGTCTTCGTTCACGCCGCTGGTCACGACCTATCAGTCCTACACCAGCACGCCGCTTTACGGCGCAACCCAGGTGCTCCTCGACCCGATCCAGCCAAACGATGTGTATGCCACCTGGCTGAGCAAAGGTATCTCGAAGTCCGTTGATGGCGGCCTGACCTGGACGACGATCATGACCGGAATTCCGGCTGACACGTTCGAGGGCAGCCGCTTCGAACTGGGCATTTCGCATGCGCCGTGGGCGTCCTCGGCGACGCTTTACGTTGGGTATAACGACGCGGCGGATCAGTCCTACGTTTACAAGTCAACCAACGCCGGCATGAGTTGGACCGACGTCACGGATCCGAACGTTTCGAACTACTGCGATGCGCAGTGCACATACGACAACGTCATCATGGTCGATCCGTATAACCCTGATATTGCCTATGCGGCCGGTCAGTTTGACTATGCCAACGAGCGCGGCGGCATCTACCGCACCACGAACGGCGGGGCGGAATGGATTGACCTGGGTTACTGGCAACATCCGGACTTCCATGCCATGGCGATTCGGCGGGACGATCCCGCTCAGGTCGTGATCGGCAACGACGGTGGAGTGTGGTATTCCACAAACCGCGGCGGACGCGCGAGCAGCGCGCTGGACTACTCGGCAGTCGATTGGGTCAGCCTGAATGGCAAGGTCAATACCGCCACCTACGCGCTGGAGACGGCGACGAATCTCCAGATTGCCCAGTTCACAAGCATCCAGCAGAACCCGAGCAATGTCAACCGGCTCTACGGCGGCACCCAGGACAACGGCACGTTGCGCAAATCCTCGGCCGCGATGCCCAACGGCGGGCGCTGGTTCGACGTGCCGAGCGGCGACGGTGGCCAGACCCTGGTCGACCCGACCGCGGCGGAATATGTTTATGGCACCTACTACGGCATCAGCCCCTATCGCTACAGTGATGGCCTGGCCCTGACGGGCCCGATTGTCGGAAACACGAGTGGCGCGTCGATCCAGACTGGGATCAATACAAGTGATCGGTCGGAGTTCTACATCCCGTGGGTGCTCGACCCAGGCAACTATCAGCGCCTGTATCTTGGCACCTATCGCCTGTATCGAACCAACAACCGCGGCACGAACTGGACGGCGATCTCGGGTGACCTCACCAGTGGTTGCACGGGCCTGGCCGAGAACGGCGCGCGCGGCTGCGTGATCGGCGCGATCGGCGTCACCGCCGGCGCGCCTGCTGTTTACGTTGGCACGCTGGACGGGTATGTCTGGTTGAGCACAAACGCGGATGCCGCGTCGCCGACGTGGACCCGGATTGACAAGCCGAACCTGCCGTTCCGGCCGGTGGCCGGCATCGCTGTCGATCGCTCCAACTATCGCACCGCCTGGCTGGCTTACAACGGCTACAACGGCGCGACCCCGAGCCAGCCCGGGCACTTGTTCAAGACCACCGACGCCGGGGCCACCTGGACCGACGTCAGCGGCAACCTGCCGGATGTCCCGCTCAACTCAATCGCCGTTGATCCGGCTGACGGCACGACCCTGTATGCCGGCACCGACGTCAACCCGATGATGAGCTCGGACGGCGGCGCGACCTGGACGGCGCTCGGCACCGGTGTGCCGGTCGTGGCGGTCAATCAGCTTGACTTCAACCCGTACACCCGCCGCATCGCCATCGGCACGCATGGCCGCGGCGCGTATCAGATCGCCGATAGCGCCGCCGCTGCCGCGCTGCAGATCCGAAAGTCCTACAACGGGCTTCCGATCGGGCCCGGCACGTCCCTGGTGTATTCAGTCACTGCGCAGAACTGGGGCAATGCAGTTGCGACCAACGTGGTCATCACAGATCCTGTGCCGGCCAATACGACGTTCGCGTCGGCCGGTTCCGGTGGCGCGCTTGTGGGCGGTTCGGTTGTGTGGACGATCCCCAGTGTGATGACCCCAACGATCTCGAGTGCGACCTACGGCAGCATTGCCCCGGGGCAGGTGGTCGTCACCTTCTCGGTTGTAATCAGCGATGGCGCCGGTCTGGCGCAGGGTTCGGTCATCACCAATGACGGCCTGCTCGCGACCTCGGGCGAGGGCGCCAACATCACCGGCAGCCCGTTCCGCGTGACAGTGGCGGGGCCGTACGGCCTGGCGGTCACGCCTTCGACCCGCCAGGTCGACGGGACAAATCCCGGCCGCGAGTTGACGTATACGTTCAATGCCCAGAACCTGGGCTATTCCACCGACAGCTACAACCTGAGCCTGACCGGCAATGCCTGGCCGGCCGTGACCGTCGACGGCGCGGGCGCCCCGTTGTCGACCCTCAGCGCAGTCCCCAATGGCAGTTTCGCGCCGTTCAACATCCGCGTAACGGTTCCAACCACCGCGCTCAATGCCGCCTTCGATGTTGTGACGGTAACAGTAACTTCAGTCGCCTCGCCGACCCTGGCAAGGTTCGGCAGCGCCCGGACCATCG
>JBDSIP010000469.1:0-8820 GCA_039917915.1 Thermoflexales bacterium | reverse complement strand
GCGCGGTCGATTCCTTGCGGCGCCCGACACCCTCGTAATACCGTTGCGTTTCTGTCATTGCTTGCCTCTTGAATCCAGCGCTAGACGCTCATGGCCGCGGGCTTCTGCGCCGCGTGCGGATGTTCGCTGCCGCCGTAGACCTTCAACTTCTTGATCATCTGGCGGCCCAGCCGGCCGTGCGGGATCATGCCCCATACCGCGCTGCGGATCACCTTCTCCGGATCGCGGGCCAGCAGATCGCGCAGGATGTCCTGGCGGTACCCACCGTTGTAGAGCGAGTGGCGGGCATAGAACTTCTCGGTCAGCCGGTTGCCGGTGACCCGAATCTTCTGCGCATTCACGACCACAACGAAGTCGCCTGTGTCGACATTCGGGGTATAGGTCGGCTTGTGCTTGCCGATGATGACCTGGGCGATCGACGTGGCGAGACGCCCGAGGGTCTTGCCATCGGCGTCCACCACATGCCATGCCTGGCCGGCGGCGGCTTCGGCCGCCTTGGCCACATACGTCTTTTGACTGTTCATATCTCCTGCCTCAGTACTTCACTTCGACCAAACACAACCCTGCGGCGGGCGCCAGCCCCGTCACACGCTGCGGGTCTCCGCTCCTCAGGATCTCGCTCACATCATCGGCGCTCAGCTCGCCGTTTCCGGCCCGCATCAGCGTCCTCACCATCCGGCGAACCATCCGATACAGAAAGGCGTTCGCCTCGATCGTGAACTTCAAAGCCGGCCACGCGCCCAGCCCCGCTTGCGCGTCCTCGCTCCGCCATTCCGCCCGCAACACCTGTCTGCGGGTGATCTCGCCCGAAGGCGCCGATCCAAACGCGGCGAAGTCCGCGTCGCCCACCAGCCTTTTCGCGGCCGCCTGCAGGGCTGCCAGATCTGGCATCCGAGAGACCAGCCACGCGTATCGGCCCAGCAGCGGATGCGCGTCGGCGACAACGACTGCGTACTCGTATGTCCTGCTGATCGCGCTGAACCGCGGATGAAACGCCTCCGGGCACTCGGTTACGTCCAGGACCGCCACATCGGCCGGCAAGCGGTGATTGGCCGCCCGCGCCAGCTCGACCGTCGGATGCCGCCACTCGATTGAGAAGGCAGCCACCTGACCCGTCGCGTGCACGCCCGTATCCGTTCGCCCCGCGCCGATCACACCAACTTCGTGCCCGGCGATCTCCGTCAGCGCGCGCTCAAGTTCTCCTTGAACCGTTCGGACACCCGCCTGCACCTGAAAGCCAAAGAATGCGCTTCCATCGTAGGCCACGGTGACCCGAAACTTCACACTACTCCACCCAGGTGATCAGCGCCATCGGGGCGTTGTCGCCCTTTCTCGGCCCGAGCTTGTAGATCCGGGTGTATCCACCCTTGCGTTCCGCGTAACGCGGGGCGATTTCCTCGAAGAGCTTGCGCACGATGGTCACCCCACCGTCCAGCCGGCCAGCCACCAGGCGGCGGGCCGAAACCTGCACCGACTTGTCGCCGCTCATGCTCTTCTTCGCGACCGTGACCAGCTTCTCGGCCTGGTTTTGGATCGCCTTGCACTTCGTCGCGGTCGTCTGAATGCGGCCGTGATCGATCAGTTCCGTCACCAGGCTGCGTCGCAGACCCGTGCGCTGGGCCGATGTCCGGCTCAGGGTATAGCCTGCCACTCCATGTCTCATGATTGGACCTCGTCTGCCGGCGCCACCTCAACCGCGACGCCTTCCTCGGCCGGAATCAGGCCGCGGGCCGCAAGTTTCTCGCGCAGTTCCTGCATCGATTTGTCGCCGAAGTTGCGAAGATTCGTCAGGTTGCCGCCGCTCTTGTTCATCAGATCCAGCAGCTCGCCAATGGTCGAGATGCCGGTGCGCTTCAGCGCGTTGTAGACCCGCACGCTCAGCTCAAGCTCGTCGATGGGCTTGGCGGCGATCTCGGGCGGGATACCCAGGGTGTCGATCTTGACCACGGCCGGGGCATCCTCAATCGAGACACCCGCGATCGTGAGCAGATACTGGACCAGAATGTTGGCCGCTTGGGCCAGGGCATCCTGTGGGCGGGCCGTGCCATCGGTCCAAATCTCCAACACGAGCTTGTCGTAGTTGGTCATGTTCTGGACCCGGGCGGGCTCGACGTCGTAGTTCACCCGTTTGACCGGGCTGTAGATCGCATCCACCGGCAACTCGCCGATGGGCAGCCGTCCGCGCTGCTCGGCCGGCGAATAGCCGCGGCCGGACTCAACCTGGAACTCGACATCGAGGCGGGCCTTGGCCGAATCGGTCGTCAGGAGATACAGCTCCGGGTTGACGATTTCGATCTCGGGCGGGACAATGATGTCGCCGGCCGTGACCACGCCCTCGCCGCGGACTTCGAGCCGCATGCGCTGGGGGGCATCGCCCTTCATCCGCAGCCGGATCTGCTTGACGTTCAGCATCAGCCGGGTCACATCCTCGCGCACGTTCGGGATGTCCGAAAACTCGTGATGGACGTCGGTGATGCGCATCGACGTGACCGAGGCGCCCGGAAGCGAGCTCAGCAGCACGCGGCGCAGCGAATTGCCGACCGTAACGCCGAAGCCCTGCTCCATGGCGCCGATAACAAAGCGGCCGTAGTCTCGGGTGACAACATCACCTTCAACTTTGGGAAACACGAATGGGGTGAGCAACGAAGCCCTCCTGGAGAATTCGGCGATGCCGATTCTCGCTATCGCGAGTAATACTCGACGATGAGCTGCTCCTTGATGGGCAACTCGATCGACTCGCGCGTGGGCAGCGCCTGGACGAGCACAGTGAGCGCGGTCTTATCCGCCGACAGCCACTGCGGCGTGTTGCCCTCATTCTTTTCGGCGACCGCGGTCTTCCAGTATTCGAGCTTGCGGCTCGAATCGCGGACCGTGATCTTGTCGCCCGACTTCACCTGGTAGGACGCGATGTCGACCGGGTGGCCGTTCACATTGAAGTGAGCATGCGTGACGAGCTGGCGGGCAGCCTGGCGCGAGGGCGCAAAGCCGGCCCGGTAGATGGTGTTGTCCAGTCGGCGCTCGAGATAAATCAGGAGCTGCGCGCCGGTGACGCCGCGGCTGCGCAACGCAGCCTCATAGTAGCGGCGGAACTGGGCCTCGAGGATCCCGTAGATCCGGCGCACTTTCTGCTTCTCGCTCAACTGCAGCGAATAGTCGCTGGTTTTGGCCCGGCGGGTCCGGGCGTTGGGGCCGTGCTGGCCGGGGGCATACCCGCGGCGCTCGATCGCGCACTTGCTGCTCAGGCAGCGCTGGCCCTTCAGGAAGAGCTTCTCGCCATGCCGCCGGCAAAGGCGACAAACGGGTTCGGTATATCGTGCCATGTGTGTGAGTCCCTCAGATCAGACGCGGCGGCGCTTGGTCGGCCGGCAGCCGTTGTGCGGTACGGGGGTCACGTCGGTGATCGACTTGACCCGCAGGCCAGAGCCCTGCAGCGCGCGGACAGCAGCCTCGCGGCCGGGGCCAGGGCCTTTCACAAACACGTCCACTTCCTGCATTCCGTTGTCGATGGCGAGCCGATACGCGTTCTGCGCGGCGATGCGCGCCGCAAACGGCGTGCTCTTGCGATTGCCGCGGAAACCCGCGCCGCCCGCGCTCGCCCAGCAGATCGCTCCGCCCGACTTGTCGGTCACGGTCACAATCGTGTTATTGAACGTTGCCTGAACATGAACCTGGCCAAAAGCCACGTTCTTCCGGGCTCGGCGAGGATTCGTCTGACGTCGCGGCGCTCGCGCGCCTGCTCCCTGTGGTTTACCCATTGTTTAATGAATCGTTGCGTATCGCCTGCTTCCATCTCATCGCGCTCTGCGCTACACGGAAGCGGCCCTACGCGCCAGCGGTCAGGCGCAAAGACCACACGCTCACCCAGCTCCCTGCCCCGGTCCGATGACCAGGCCAATGAGACAGGCGGACGTGCGCCGCGCCCCCGGCCGTTACTTCTTCTTCGCGCCGCGGCGGCGACCTCGTCCGGCCACGGTCTTCTTGATACCCTTGCGGGTGCGCGCGTTTGTGCGCGTGCGCTGGCCGCGGGTAGGCAGATTGCGCTTGTGGCGCAGGCCGCGGTAGGAGCCGATTTCGATCAACCGCTTGATATTGAGCTGGACTTCGCGGCGGAGGTCGCCCTCCACCCGGTATTCCTTCTCAATCACTTCGCGCAACTGGGCAACCTGAGTTTCGGTCAGGTCCTTGATGCGCGTCGCGGGATCGATCTTGGTTTCCGCCAGAATGACCGCCGCAGCCGGACGGCCAATGCCGTAGAGATAGGCCAGCCCGACATGCACCGGCTTATTTCGCGGTAGATCCACACCTGCAATTCTTGCCATTTTTCCTCTTCTTCGTCCTTACTGGCGCCCCGCGCAGACGGCCTTGCCGTCAACGCCCTCAGGCGCCCATCGCTCTACCCCTGGCGCTGCTTGTGCTTCGGGACTTCGCAGATGACGTAGACCACGCCGCGCCGCTTGACCACCTTGCACTTGGGACACCGCTTCTTGACCGATGCAGCAACTTTCATGTTTTCCTCGCTTCAACGAACGTTCACATCCCGCTCTTGCGCCGCGGAACAGGCTTTTCAGTCCGTTCGCGCTGGCTTCTCGCGATAGTTTCCCGTCCAGCGGTACGCGAAAAAACCCGGCCTCGCGCTCTTCAGCGCAAACCGGATGCGCTTCCATCTTCCGGCCCTATTCGAGCTTCGTCAGCACGTCGGCCTCGCCATCCGTGATGGCGATGGTGTGCTCAAAATGGGCAGAGAGTTTACCATCTATCGTCGATACTGTCCAGAGGTCCTTTTTGACCTTCGTCCCGTAGCGACCCGCGTTGATCATCGGCTCCAGCGCGATCGTCATCCCCGGCCGCAGCAGCATGCCCTGCCCCGGCTCGCCATAGTTCAGCAGGCTGAAGCCCTCGTGCAGCTCGCGGCCCACCCCATGGCTGGTGTACTCCCGAATCACGCTGAATCCATGCGCCTCGGCCAGCGTCTGGATCGCATGCCCGATATCCCCAAAACGGTTGCCCTTGCGGGCCACCGCAATGCCAGCATACAAACACTGCTCGGTCACCCGCAGCAGCTCCTGGGCCTGCGGGCTGATAGTCCCCACTGGCACGGACCAGGCCGTGTCCCCGTGGAACCCCTTGTAGAACGCACCGACGTCGATCTTCATCAGGTCGCCCTCTTTCAGGCGGCGCGGCCCCGGCAGCCCGTGCACGATCTCTTCGTTGACCGACGCGCAGATCGAGCCCGGAAAGGCCGGCACGTCCGGCGCCGCCCCCGCCGGCCGGTAGTTCTTGAACGACGGCGTGCCTCCGCCCGCCCGGATGACCCGCTCGGCCACGGCGTCCAGTTGCGCGGTCGTCACGCCCGGCCTGACCGCCGCGATCGTCTCGGCCAGCGCCCGGGCGGCCAGTTTCCCGGCCTCGCGCATCAGGGCCAACTCGCCCGTCGTTTTCAGCACGATCATGCTCGCCTCAGTACAACCCCACCGACTTGCGGATGTCATCCATCATCAGTCGATGCACATGCTCTACCGTGTGCTCGCCGCTGATCTCGACCAGCAGCCCTTTGCCCCGATAGTAGTCAATCAACGGCGCCGTGCTCCGGTTGTAGACCTCGATCCTCCGGCGCTGGGTGTCCGGATTGTCATCCGGCCGCCGGTACAGCTCCCCATCGCACACATCCTGCTTGCAGCCCTCACGCGGCGGGAGCGACTCGGATCCGAACACCGCGCCGCACGCCCGGCACGTCCAGCGATGGGTCAGGCGCTCGATCAACATCGTGTCGCGCACCCGGATGTACGGCACCAGGGTCACCCGCTTGTTGAGATCCTCAAGCACCTGATTCAACGCGTCGGCCTGCGGCACCGTGCGCGGGAACCCGTCCAGAATGAACCCGGCGGCGCAGTCCGGCTGATCCAGCCGGGTCCGCACCATCCCGATGGTCACATCGTCGGGGACCAGTTCGCCCCGGTCGATGAACGTCTTCGCCAGCTTGCCCAGCTCAGTGCCATGGCTGATATTCCCGCGGAAGAGATCTCCGCTGGAGATATGAGCAATCCCGAGCGTTCGCGACAACAGCACGGCCTGAGTGCCCTTGCCCGCTCCTGGCGCGCCGATCATGATCAGGCCATGCCAGTATGCGCGCAGGTCGACGCGCATCGTCACTTGATAAAGCCCTCGTAGCGGCGCATCATCAGCTGCGCCTCAAGCTGTCGCATGGTGTCCAGCACCACGCCTACCACGATCAGCAGACCCGCGCCCGAGATCAGACTCGAATTGCGGCCCAGCGGAGCGAGAAAGCCAAGCCCAGACACATTGTTGCTGAGCAGTTCGAAGATATACGGCAGGATCGCCAGGCCGCCCAGGAACAGGGCGCCCACCAGGGTCAGACGCCGCATCACCCGGGTGACAAAGGTATCGGTCGACTTGCCCGGCCGAATCCCGGGGATAAAGCCGCCCTGCTTCTGCAGGTTCTCGGCCAAGCCCTGTTGCTGCATGACCACGTCCGTGTAGAAATAGGTGAACCCGACGACCAGGGTGAAGTACATCACCATATAGACAACGGTGTTGAACGATGATGACGCCGTGCGCGACCCGGTAAAGAAGTTCGACACATCAAAGGCGATCGTCTGGACCGTGGCATCCGGGCTGTTGACGAAGAAGCTCGCCAAAACGGCTGGGAATACCAGCATGGCCTGGGCGAAGATCAACGGGATCATGCCCGTGGAGTTCACCTTGAGCGGGATATGCGTGCCCGATCCGCCCAGCATGCGCCGGCCGCGCACGCGCTTGCCATACTGCACCTGGATACGTCTCTCGCCTTCCTGGATGACGACAATGGTCACGACCATTGCCACAAGGACGACAACCAGGGCGATCAGCGCGAGAATGCGCTGTCCGGCATCTGGCTGACCGGTGATGCCGGTGACCAGGCTGAAGATCAGGCGCGACACGATGCCGCCGAAGATGATGATCGACAGACCCTGACCGATACCTTGCTCTGTGATGAGCTCGCCCAGCCAAATCGCGATCATGGTCCCGGCCGTCATTGTCAGGAGCGTCACCAGAGTCGGCAGGATGTTTTCGGCCGGCACAAGGCCCCAGTTCGGAAGCACCCGGCCTGTTCCGCCCGTGACAGAGAAGCCAATCTGCTCGAAGATATTGACCTGGCCAATCGCATTGAGCATCGCCATGGGAACCGTGGCGAAATAGGTCAGCCGGTTGATCTTGCGCTTGCCCTGCTCGCCTTCCTTGGCCCACTCGGACAGGCGCGGGATGATCGGGACCAGAAGCTGCACAATAAGCTGAGCAGTCACGTAGGGATACACGCCCATCGCCAACACAGAGAAGTTGGTGACGGCGCCGCCCGACAGCAGGTTGAGGATTCCGACGAGGTTGCCGAAGCCGCCCGCCTGACCCTGCTCGACCGAGGCCTGAATCTGGCGCAAGACTTCGACGTTGACGCCCGGCACCGGGACGTGCGAAATCAGGCGATAGATCACCAGAATGAATACGGTGAACAGAATCCTGTTTCGCAGCTCGGGCAGGGCGAGCGCATTTCGTAGGGCTTGAAGCATGTGCTTATCCGCTACGCCGCGCGGGGCGCGGCGTATGTGGCGTATTGGGCGCTACCGGGTCCGGTAGCCGCCGCGCTTGACCTCGAGCTTGGTTGCCGTTCCGCCCGCCTTCTCGATCTTCTCTTTAGCGGTCGCGGAAAACTTGTGGGCGGTGACGTTCAGGGCCTTGGAAATGTCGCCATGCCCCAGCACGGCCACGTACTTGTCGCTCGTGTGGGTGAGGCCGGCCTTGATCAGCGTCTCGGGCGTCACGATGTCGCCAGCGCTGAAGCGCTCCTCGAGCGTCGCTACATTGATGGGCGCATAGTCAATCCGAAACGGATTCTTGAAGCCCTGGCCGCGCGCAAACGGGAGCTTGCGCACGAGCGGGAGCTGGCCACCCTCGAAGTACGGACCCTTGACCCCGCCCGAGCGGGATTTCTGGCCTTTCTGGCCGCGGCCGGCTGTGCGGCCCTGGCCGGCGGCAATGCCCATGCCCTTGCGCTTGGAGCGATGGAAGGCGCCCTTGGCCGGTTTGATTTCGTGCAGTTTCATGTGTTCGTTCCGAGTCCGGCAATCAACCTAATCCTGCGGAGAAGCTTGATCGCTGGGCGTGCGCGGTTACTTGACCGCGACCAGGTGCTTGACGGCCTCGATCATCCCACGGACCTGGGGATTGTCGGGGCGGGTGACGGTCTGGCCGAGCTTGCTCAGGCCGAGCGCGGCAATGGTCCGCTTCTGGCGGATCGAATAGCCGATCGCGCTCTTGACCCAGGTGACGGTGACGGCCTTGTTAGGGCTGGCTGTTTCGGACATTCGCGCGCCTCCAGAATGGCGAAACGTCGGCGACATCCTTGCCGCGGCGCTTGGCCTCTTCGTTGATGTTCTTCAACTGCTGCAGACCCTTCAGGGTCGCGAACGTCGAATTCAGCTTGCTCGAGGAGCCGAGCTGCTTCGTCAGCACGTCCTTGATTCCGGCCGCCTGCAGGACGGCCCGCACACCGCCGCCGGCGATGATGCCGGTGCCGGGCGACGCCGGCTTGAGCAGCACAACCGCGCCGCCATGCTTGGTCAGGACCTCATGCGCGATCGTGTTGTCGAGCATGTTGATCGCCTGCATGTTGTTGCGCGCCCGCTCGGTCGCCTTCTTGATGGCATCCTGCACCGAACGCGCCTTGCCGGTCCCCAGACCGACATGGCCATTGTTGTCGCCGACAACCAACAGCGCGCGAAACGCAAAGCGACGCCCGCCCTTGATGACCTTGGCCACCCGGGCGAT